>DAONXX010000001.1:0-97743 GCA_035414025.1 Bacteroidales bacterium
GATAAGGGGATACTCTTTGTGGGAAAATGTTCATGGACGGGGTAGCAACACCGGTGTTCCTCATCTGGCAACCCATGCCTGGCCTGAGATTAATAAAAGTCTTCTCACAATTGTTGATGATGACAAAGTTGACCCTGTACTTGAGGTAATAAGGAAAATAGATTCGATAAACGAAGAAGTAGGCATCAGGGCTTTTGTATGGGATGTTTTAAAAACGGTATAATAAATATCAAAACACGGTATAATGAAGGTGTCTTCCAAAAAGAACATCCTTTTAAGTTGTCAGTTAATCTTTAATTCCGACAGTGTTCATTGAATGCTTGTTTTTATAAAAGAAGATCCCCGGCAATACCGGGGATCTTCTTATTTTATTATATAACAGCAGTTTGCTGTTATTCCTCTTCTTCCTCTTCGTGGTAAGCCTTGATAACTGCTTCCTGTATTTCTCCGGGCACCTGGGCATATTCAGAGAATCTCATTGTATAGAAAGCCCGGCCACCAGTAAGTGAACTGAGTGCGGTTGAATATTTATTCATCTCTGCAAGAGGAACTCTGGCCTTAACCACCTCAAATCTTTTCTCACTTGACATTCCAAGTACCATTCCCCGGCGACCCTGAAGATCGCTTATCACATCACCCATACGATCAGAAGGCACCATTATTTCAACATCATAAATGGGCTCAAGAATTTTGGGATTTGCATTCTTGAAAGCCTGGCTGAAAGCATTTCTTCCTGCAAGTCTGAAAGAAATCTCATTTGAATCAACAGGATGCATCTTCCCATCATATACATATACCTTAATATCCCTTGCATATGAACCGGTCAGGGGGCCCACCTCCATTTTTTCCATGATACCTTTAAGAATTGCAGGCATAAAACGGCCATCAATTGATCCACCTACAATGCAGTTCAGATAAACCAGCTTACCTCCCCACTCGAGATCGATCTCTTCTTTCCCCCTGATTGAGATTTTTATCTCCTTACCACCAATTTTCAGCATTGTAAGATCAGGATTGCCTTCAACATAGGGCTCGATAATCATATGAACCTCGCCGAACTGACCAGCTCCGCCGGATTGTTTCTTATGCCTGTAGTCAGCCTGAGCAGCCTTTGTTATTGTTTCACGGTAAGGTATTCTTGGCGGATTAAAGTTGGTAGGGATTTTGTAAATATTATCAAGATGCCACTTCATTATGTTAAGATGGTATTCACCCTGGCCATGAACAATTATTTGTTTTAGTTCTTTCGAGTATTCAACAATTATAGTAGGATCTTCAAGATGTATTTTATTAAGAGCTTCTCCAAGCTTTTCATCATCACTTTCGCTCTGGGCTTTGATTGCAGTCCTGAATTTAGGCTCCGGGAATATCATACCTTCATATCTCCAGTCATTTCCGGCTGAATTCAAAGTGTGATCCATTCTGGTGTTTTTCATTTTTACGACAGCGCCGATATCCCCTACATTAAGTTCAGTGACCCTTGTTCTGTTTTTACCCGCGCATACGTAGATTTGTGAGAGTCTTTCCTTTGTCCCGTTATTTGTATTTACAACATCAAGATTTTCCGTTGCTTTACCGGAGTAAATCCTGAAATAGTTGATTTCACCTATGTGTTCTTCAATCGATGATTTAAATATAAAAAGCGATGCAGGTCCGGACGGATCAGCTTTTACAATATTTCCTTTACTGTTCTTCGGAGCGGGCATATCAGTTATTGAAGGTGCTTCACTGGCGATGAATTCCATCAGGTTATCGATGCCTTTGTTTTGTTTTGCCGATATGCATAGGACAGGGAACATTCCTCTGGTAATAATGCCTTTAGCGATTCCTTTTCTTATCTCTTCCTCTTTAAGTGTTTCGTTTGAGAAAAAGATCTCCATTAGTGCTTCATCACTTTCAGCAGCCTTTTCAACAAGGGCGCTATGCAGTTCGGCAGCCTTATCAGCCTGATCGGCAGGGATATCAAGCACCTCAGCTTTTCCTCCATCCTTTCCATAGCGAAGCATTTTCATCCTGAGGACGTCAATAATTGAGTTGAATCCAAGGCCCTCGTTTACTGGATATTGGACGATGACCAGGTCATTTGTAAGCCTTTCCCTGATCATTTCAACAGACTTATCAAAATTTGCCTTTTCATGATCCAGGCCATTGATAACAAAAATCATTGGTTTTTCAACTTTTTCAGCATGTCTGAAATGGATCTCAGATCCGACTTCAACACCATTCTGAACATTAATTACCATTAAAGCCAGATCGACAGCATACAGGGATGAAATTACACCGCCGCTGAAATCATCGAGTCCTGGAGTATCAATTATATTGATTTTCTTGTTCTGATATTCAGTATATAGTACAGAAGAATAAATTGAGTTTCCGTTTTCATGTTCTATCGGACGATAATCGGAAGTGGTGTTTTTCCCTTCTATTGTGCCTCTTCTTTCAACTATGCCACCGTTAAAGAGCATCGCTTCGCCAAGGATTGTTTTTCCTGATCCTGAATTGCCCAGAAGTGCGATGTTCTTAATCTGGTCAACCTGGTATGTCTTCATGATTCTGAGTTTATTATATATTTATAATTATTATTATACAACTCGTTTTTGGAGGGGATAAAAATAATAATTTTTTAAAAACTGTTTGATAAAGAGGGCATAATTACGAATTTTTTATTTTCTTTGCAGCAGTTTTTTGAAATACAGGAGTACCGGTTTTTCTTTCATAAGTAAGTTTATAAAAGATTTTCTGCGGGGAAAGTCGGGAAGTTAACCTGTCAAATAACTTACAATATAAGCATATAGGAATTAACACGCTTTAATGGATGACTGCATTTTATTATGCTTAAAATGCATAGTATGTTATGAAAATGAAAAAAGTACAGTACTTGTTTTTTAATTAAGAAATAAAATAAGTACCTTTGCAAACCATTTTTTTTAAGTAAAAATTAATACTAAATAAACTGGAAATATGCCGACAATTCAGCAATTAGTAAGAAAAGGCAGGAAGAAACTGGTTGATAAAAGTAAAGCACCAGCACTGGATTCTTGTCCTCAGAGGAGAGGTGTTTGTGTAAGAGTTTATACAACTACACCAAAAAAGCCAAATTCAGCAATGAGGAAAGTTGCCAGGGTGAGACTTACAAACCAGAAAGAAGTAAACGCTTATATTCCGGGGGAAGGTCATAATCTTCAGGAACACTCCATAGTGCTTATAAGGGGAGGCAGGGTAAAAGACCTTCCTGGAGTGCGCTACCACCTTGTTCGTGGGGCCCTCGATACGTCAGGAGTTGACAGTCGTACTCAGAGAAGATCAAAATATGGCGCCAAGCGGCCGAAGAATTAATAATTAAGGGATAAGATAATGAGAAAGTCAAGACCAAAGAAGAGGATTCTGTTGCCGGACCCAAAATTCAATGATCCGTATGTAACAAGATTTGTCAATAATCTTATGTTCAATGGCAAGAAGAACCTTGCTTATCAGATCTTTTATGATTCTCTTGATATAGTAGGTGATAAATTCAAGGATGAAGGAAAGACTCCGCTTGAGATCTTTAAGCAGGCTCTGGAAAATGTCACTCCTCAGGTAGAAGTAAAAGCTCGTCGCGTTGGAGGTGCTACCTTTCAGGTTCCAATGGAAATAAGGCCTGACCGCAAGATCAGTATCAGTATGAAGAATATGATTTCATTTGCTCGCAAAAGAACCGGCAATTCGATGGCTGAGCGTCTTGCAGCTGAGCTAATGGCAGCATACAAGCTCGAAGGAGGAGCTTATAAGAAGAAAGAAGATACTCACAGGATGGCAGAAGCCAATAAAGCATTTGCTCATTTTCGTTTTTAGATTAACGCAGGGGTAGCAGCTGACAGATGGACAAAAATCTGAAATATACCAGGAATATCGGGATCATGGCCCACATTGATGCGGGGAAGACCACCACAACGGAAAGAATTCTGTTCTATACCGGCCGTACGCATCGACTAGGAGAGGTTCATGACGGAAATGCCCAGATGGACTGGATGGTTCAGGAGCAGGAGAGAGGGATTACTATAACGTCTGCTGCAACAACAACTTACTGGAGATACAATAACGAAGAATACAAGATCAATATAATAGATACTCCGGGGCATGTCGATTTCACTGTTGAGGTTGAAAGATCCCTGAGAGTGCTTGATGGAGCTGTTGCTGTTTTCTGTAGTGTTGGAGGTGTTGAACCGCAATCTGAGACAGTATGGCGACAGGCGAACAAATATGCTGTTCCCAGAATAGCTTTTGTTAACAAGATGGACAGGGCAGGCGCTGACTTTTTCAGCGTTGTTCACCAGATAAAGGAGAAGCTTGATGCCAACGCAGTTCCGATACAGATCCCTATCGGAAATGAAGAGAACTTCAGAGGTATCGTCGATCTTGTAAAAATGAAAGCTTTTGTTTATGAAAATCAGAATGATTTCGGGGCCAAATATGAAATTGAGAATATTCCCGAAGATCTGATCGGGGAAGCTGAGGAATGGAGGGGAAAGCTTATCGAAGCGATTGCCGAAGTTGATGATACTCTTCTTGAAAGATATATTGAGGATCAAGAGTCAATTACAGATGATGAAATACTTGCAGCTCTCAGAAAATCGACAATATCAGGAAAAGTTGTACCGGTACTGTGTGGTGCTTCTTTCAAGAATAAAGGGATTCAGAGTCTCCTCAATGCAGTAGCAGCCTTTCTTCCTTCACCGATAGATAAGGGTGCTGTTACAGGAATTGATCCGAGAGATGACAGTGAGATAACACGTGAACCTGATGACCAGGCTCCGCTTGCAGCTATTGTCTTTAAAATAGCTACTGATCCTTTTGTGGGACGGCTGGTGTTTATTAGGGTTTACTCCGGAGTTCTTCGTGCAGGAGATGTAATATATAACGCAAGAACCGGTAAGAGGGAAAGAATAAACCGCCTGTACCAGATGCATGCAAACAAGCAGAATCCGACCGAACAGGTTACAGCCGGGGATATATGTGCAGGTGTCGGATTCAAAGACCTTAAGACAGGCGATACACTGTGTGCAATCCATAAACCGATTTTACTTGAATCGATGGATTTCCCTGAACCTGTTCTTGGAGTAGCTGTTGAACCCAAAACTCAGGCCGATGTGGATAAGTTATCACTGGCACTTCAGAAACTTGCAGAAGAGGATCCTACTTTCCAGGTCAAAATTGATCCGGATAGTGGACAGACAATAATTAACGGGATGGGAGAACTTCACCTCGAGATACTTATTGATCGTCTGCGTAGAGAATTCGATGTTGAATGTAATCAGGGTCCGCCCCAGGTGGCTTATAAGGAAGCTATTACAAGCTCTTCCGAATTCAGGGAAGTATTTAAGAAGCAGACAGGAGGGAAGGGGAAATTCGCTGACATTACTCTCGAATTTCTTCCGGCCGAAAATGGATTCAGAGGGCTTCAGTTTATTAACGAAGTGAAAGGCGGCAATGTGCCAAAGGAATTCATACCGGCTGTTGAAAAAGGATTACGTGAATCAATGTCGAACGGTCCGCTTGCAGGATTTCCGATGGAAAATCTTAAGGCAATCCTTAAAGATGGTTCGTATCATCCGGTTGATTCAGATTCAATCTCCTTCGAGATAGCTGCAAAGCAGGCTTTCAGGAAGAATGCAGGCAAGTGCCACCCCGTAATACTTGAACCTATAATGTCAACTGAGGTTGTCACTCCCGAGGAATATGTTGGTGATGTTATTAGCGATTTCAACAGGAGAAGAGGAAGGGTTGAGGGTATGGAATCGAAAGCCGGTCTTAGGGTTGTGAAGGCCAAGGTGCCGTTAGCAGAAAAATTCGGATACGTTACGGTGCTGCGCACCCTTACATCCGGAAGAGCGATCTCAACGATGGAATTTTCACATTATGAAGAAGTTCCGACAGAAATAGCAAACAGAATTATTGAAGTTACAAAAGGAAAAATTCTATAAAAGATGAGTCAGAAAATACGTATTAAACTGAAATCTTATGACCATAATCTGGTTGACAAGTCAGCAGAGAAGATCGTAAAGACAGTGAAATCTACAGGTGCCGTTGTAAGTGGGCCGATTCCTCTTCCAACCCATAAAAAGATTTATACAGTTCTCAGGTCTCCCTTTGTTAACAAAAAGGCCAGAGAACAGTTTCAGCTGTCATCATATAAGAGGCTGCTGGATATTTACAGTTCCACACCAAAGACTATTGATGCTCTTATGAAACTTGAGCTTCCAAGTGGTGTTGAAGTTGAGATTAAAGTGTGAAACCAGTTAATTTATTAGCGAGATGGAGGGATTGATAGGAAAAAAAATAGGGATGACTTCTCTTTTTGATGAAGAGGGAAAGAATATTCCGTGTACGGTTCTTCAGGCAGGTCCATGTATTGTTACCCAGATCAAGACAGTTGAGAAGGATGGTTATTTTGCCGTTCAGCTAGGATTTGACGACAAGAAGGAGAAGAATACAACAAAGGCTGAAATGGGTCATTTCAGGAAAGTTAATACTACTCCGAAAAGAAAACTTATTGAGTTTGATGGCTTTCAGGAAGGGCAGCTAAAAGAAGGCGAAGTTGTTACAGCAGAGCTTTTCAAAAACGATTACTGGGTTGATGTAAGGGGCTGGTCAAAAGGAAAGGGCTTTCAAGGAGTTGTAAAGCGTCATGGTTTCAGTGGTGTTGGCGATCAGACCCATGGCCAGCATAACAGAGGCAGATCGCCCGGTTCACTGGGTGCCTCTTCATCCCCTTCACGGGTTATGCCGGGAATGAAAATGGCTGGCCGCATGGGAGGAAATAAAGTTATTTCCCTGAATTTGCGTGTTATGAAAATAATGGCAGAAGACAATATTTTAATAGTAAAAGGATCAGTTCCTGGTCCAAAAGGTGGTTACGTAATAATTACAAAATAATGGAATTAGCAGTCGTTAATATTAGTGGCAAGGAAACCGGAAGGAAAGTTCAGTTGAACGATTCCATTTTCGGAGTTGAACCTAATGATCATGCTATATATCTCGATACAAAGCAGTTTATGGCAAACCAGCGCCAGGGAACTCATAAGTCGAAACAAAGGGCTGAAGTTTCCGGTAGCACCAGGAAACTAAAGAGGCAGAAAGGTACAGGTACAGCCCGTGCAGGCAGCATAAAGAACCCGCTTTTCAGAGGAGGTGGCAGGATATTTGGTCCGCAACCAAGATACTATGGTTTCAAGCTTAACAAAAAGGTGAAACAACTGGCCAGAAAATCAGCACTATCATATAAGGCATCTTCTAACAATATAATAGTTCTGGAAGACTTTTCATTTGAAGTTCCAAAATCCAGCCAGATTGTGAATATAGGCACTAACCTCAATATTGCTGATAAAAAAGTACTGTATGTTTTACCGGAACAAAATAAAAATATATATTTGTCATCCCGAAATGTACAAGGGGTTGAAGTCATAACAGCCAGTGATTTAAATACTTACAAGATTATGAAAGCTTCAACTTTAGTACTTGTAGAAAGCGCAATTGACGTTTTGCAGGCAACTTTTGAAAATTAGAAATTTTTTAGTGATGAATATTTTGATTAAACCTATAGTAACTGAAAAGATGACAAACCAGGGCGATAAATTTAACCGCTATGGTTTTATTGTTGCCAGGAACGCAAACAAGTTACAGATCAAGAAAGCGGTTGAAGAGCTCTATAGTGTTACCGTTGATTCGGTGAATACGATTCGTTACGGCGGTAAGCTTAAGTCGCGTAACACAAAATCAGGGCTTATCATCGGCAGGACAAGTGCTGTTAAGAAAGCGATAGTTACGCTTGCTGAAGGCAATAAAATAGATTTCTATAGCAATATTTAAAACAGGTATGGCAGTCAGAAAGATCAAGCCTGTAACACCAGGCCAGAGAAACAAGATTATCAGTGCTTTTGATACTATCACAAGCACTGTACCGGAGAAATCTCTCCTCCGACCGCTTAAAAAATCCGGAGGAAGGAATGTTAACGGTCATATGACAATGCGGTACATTGGTGGCGGTCACAAAAGGATGTACAGGCTTATCGATTTCCAGAGGGAAAAAGATGGTATAAATGCAACAGTGAAATCAATAGAGTACGATCCAAACAGATCAGCCAGGATTGCGCTTGTTGTTTATGAAGATGGTGAAAAAAGGTATATTGTGGCTCCTGCCGGTTTACAACCCGGTCAGACTATAGTTTCTGGCAAAAATGCCGCACCTGAAGTAGGTAATGCATTATTTCTCAGCGACATACCTCTTGGGACGATTGTTCATAATATCGAGCTGAAACCCGGAAAGGGAGCAGCTATGGCGCGCAGTGCGGGAACATATGCCCAGCTGTTGGCACGTGAAGGTAAATATGCAATTCTGAAACTCCCCTCAGGTGAGACAAGAATGGTACTTACTTCCTGCAGAGCTACAATAGGATCAGTATCAAATCCTGATCATAGCCTTGAGAAGTTAGGAAAAGCCGGCCGTTCACGCTGGAAAGGTCGTCGTCCAAGAGTAAGAGGTGTCGTTATGAACCCTGTCGATCATCCGATGGGTGGTGGAGAAGGAAAAGCTACGGGTGGTCATCCACGGTCACGCAGCGGCATGCCGGCAAAAGGATTCAAGACCCGTAACAAGAAAAAATATTCTGCAAAACAAATTCTTGAGAGAAAGAAAAAATAACTGATATAATATGAGCAGATCAATTAAAAAAGGCCCTTTTATTGAATTTAAACTCGAGAAGAGACTTCTTGAAATGAATGAGGGAGGGAAGAAATCGGTAATAAAAACATGGTCAAGGAGATCAGTTATATCCCCTGACTTTGTGGGACATACTATAGCAGTTCATAATGGAAATAAGTTTATCCCTGTGTATATAACAGAGAATATGGTTGGTCACAAACTCGGAGAATTTGCACCTACCCGTACATTCAGAGGACACTCGGGGAATAAATAATAATCAGAAAATTATAAAAGATGGGCGTAAGAAAAAGAAATACAGCTGAACGGAGAAAAGAAGCCTCAAAATCACAATATCAGGCTATTCTCAGGAACTGTCCTACCTCACCCCGTAAGATGAGGCTGGTTACAGACCTGATTCGCGGCGAGGAAGTCAACAGAGCCCTTGATATACTTAAATATAGTTCTCAGGAAGCTTCCCGCAGACTGGAGAAATTACTGCTTTCAGCAATTGCAAACTGGCAATCCAAAAATGAAGGTGTAAGAATTGAAGAAAGCAAGCTCTATATTAAAACTATTTATGTTGATGGCGGCCGTACAATGAAGAGACTCCAGACAGCTCCCCAGGGAAGGGCATACAGGTTGCGGAAGAGATCCAATCATGTGACACTTGTCCTTGATAGCAGGAATAAGGAAATAGAAAATACATCAAAATAATTCAGATGGGACAAAAAGTAAATCCGATAGGTAATAGATTAGGCATAATTAAAGGCTGGGATTCGAACTGGTACGGTGGAAAAGATTTCTCCGGCAAACTGGTTGAGGATGCAAAGATCAGGGAATACCTGAATGCCAGGCTTTCAAAAGCAAGTATTTCAAAAATTGTTATTGAAAGAACTCTCAAGCTTATAACTGTAACTGTAAATACTGCCCGCCCTGGTATTATAATCGGAAAAGGAGGCCAGGAAGTTGATAAGCTTAAGGAAGAGCTTAAGAAAATTACCCAAAAGGAAGTTCAGATAAATATTTTCGAGGTTAAGAGACCCGAACTTGATGCCAATATTGTCGGAAATAATATAGCGCGCCAGTTAGAAGGCAGGATTTCTTACAGAAGGGCAATCAAGATGGCCATAGCATCGACAATGAGAATGGGTGCTGAAGGTATCAAGGTAGTAGTCTCCGGGCGTTTGGGTGGAGCTGAAATGGCAAGAACCGAGACCTATAAAGAGGGGCGCATACCTCTCCATACTTTCAGGGCTGATATAGATTATGCTCTTGCAGAGGCACATACGAAGGTTGGACTGATCGGTATCAAAGTGTGGATCTGTAATGGTGAGGTATATGGGAAAAGAGATCTCAGTCCGAATATCGGGGCAAGAAATGCCAAAGGCAAGGCCATGAGGAAGACAAGACAAAGAAGCAAATAACTTGAGGTGATAATTTTTAAGAGATTATAAGAGATGTTACAACCAAAAAGGACCAAATACAGGAGAGCCCAGAAGGGCAAGATGAAGGGTAATGCTCAGAGAGGCAACCAGTTGGCATTCGGTTCATTTGGTATCAAGGCGCTGGAGCAGTGCTGGATTACCGGAAGGCAGATAGAAGCAGCCCGTCAGGCAGTGACCCGTTATATGAAACGTGAAGGGCAGCTCTGGATAAGGGTATTTCCCGACAAACCTATAACAAAGAAACCGGCTGAGGTTCGCATGGGTAAAGGAAAAGGCTCTCCGGAAGGGTTTGTGGTACCTGTTACCCCGGGGCGTATACTTATAGAAGCTGAAGGAGTACCACTCGCTATTGCGAAAGAGGCACTTCGACTCGGTGCGCAAAAACTGCCGATAACAACAAAATTTATAGTAAGACGCGATTACGTCGAGTAATAAATCTATTTATCAGATGAAAACATCAGAAATAAGGGAATTAAGCACAGCTGATCTTATCGATCGTATCGATGCTGAGAGAACTATGTTGATACGGATGAGAATGAATCATGCAATAACTCCCCTGGATAATCCGCAGAAACTGAAACAGGCAAAACTGACTATAGCCCGTTTAAATACCGAATTGCGTTCCAGGGAACTCAAACAGAAATCTAAATAGCCGGAATCAGCAATGGAAAGGAATATCAGAAAAGACCGAATAGGGATTGTTGTCAGTAACAAGATGAATAAATCAATCGTTGTTGCAGTCAAAAGAAAAGTAAAGCATCCGATCTATGCCAAATTCATTAACAAAACAAAGAAAATAATGGCACATGATGAGGAAAATGCCTGCAATATTGGCGATACAGTAAAGATATCGGAGACCAGGCCTCTGAGTAAGAATAAAGCCTGGAGATTAGTTGAAATAATCGAAAGAGCCAAGTAATTATGATACAGCAGGAAACCAGGCTCATAGTAGCCGATAATTCAGGCGCCAAGGAGGTATTATGCATAAGGGTGCTGGGTGGTAGCAAAAAAAGATATGCTACTGTTGGAGATAAAATAGTTGTTAGTGTTAAATCTGCACTTCCTTCAGGTGAAGCAAAGAAAGGAACAGTGAGCAGGGCTGTTGTTGTAAGAACAAAAAAAGAGATACGCCGGCCCGATGGATCCTATATCAGATTCGATGATAATGCAGTTGTTCTGCTGACTAATCAGGATGAAGTAAGAGGTACACGTATCTTTGGTCCTGTAGCCAGAGAGCTTCGTGATAAGTATATGAAAATTGTTTCACTGGCACCTGAGGTGTTGTAAACAAAATACCAGCAATGCAAAAAAAGATACATATCAAGAAAGGTGACACGGTAATTGTAATAACCGGTGAATCAAAAGGCCAGAAAGGTCGTATATTGAAAGTTGACAGGAAGGCGGGCAAGGCAATTGTAGAGGGTCTGAATCTGATCTCAAAACATACTAAACCCAATTCAAAAGCACCACAAGGCGGCATCATTAAGAAGGAAGCTCCTATCCATATATCGAACCTTATGCACCTGGATCCGGCTTCTGGTAAGCCTACACGTATTGGCAGGAGACTTAATGATAAAAATAAATTAGTGCGTTTTTCAAAAAAATCAGGAGAGGAGATTAAGTAATGTATGTACCTGAATTAAAAACTAAGTATAAGAACGAGATCATACCGGCGTTGACAAAGGAATTTGGCTATAAGACCGTAATGCAGGTCCCGAAGCTGAAGAAAATAGTTATCAATCAGGGTGTAGGACAGGCTATTGCTGACAAGAAATTGCTTGAATCAGGTGTTAAGGAATTAACAGATATAGCCGGCCAGAAAGCGGTCCTAACATATTCGACAAAAGATATCTCTAATTTCAAGCTGAGGAAAAATATGCCAATTGGCATTATGGTCACCCTGCGTGAAGAACGGATGTATGAATTTCTCGAAAGACTAATATCTGTTGCTCTTCCACGTATCCGCGACTTTAAAGGGATAAATTCGAAGCTTGACGGGCATGGCAATTATACGCTTGGGATCACTGAACAGATAATTTTTCCGGAGATTGACCTTGATAAAGTTACTAAGATAATGGGACTCCAGGTTACTTTCGTCACCTCAGCAAAGAGTGATGAAGAGGCATTTGCACTGCTCAAGAACTTTGGATTACCTTTTAAAACATCAAAAAACTGATATATGGCTAAGGAATCAATGAAAGCCCGCGAAGTAAAACGCGCAAAACTGGCTCAGAAGTACGCAGAGAAAAGGGCTCAGCTTAAGGCTGACAAAAATTATATTGCTTTAAGTCGTCTTCCAAGGAATTCAAACCCTAACAGACTGAGAAACCGTTGTAAGATTACTGGCCGGCCAAGGGGATATATGAGACAATTCGGAATTAGCAGGATAACATTCAGGGAAATGGCATCAGCTGGTCTTATACCTGGTGTTAAGAAAGCTAGCTGGTAATTATTAAAGAAATAAAACTATTAATATATAAGAAATGACTGATCCGATTTCAGATTTACTGACCAGAATTAGAAATGCCATTATGGCCGGTCATAAAGTTGTGGAAGCTCCAGCTTCAAAATTAAAGACGGAGATAGCAAGGATTCTTTTTGAAAAAGGATATATTCTAAGCTATAAAGTTGTTGAAAGTGATAACAAGCAGGGTTCTCTTAAGATAGCTCTCAAATATAATCCAAAGAATAAGAAATCTGCTATTAAGTCCATACAGCGTGCAAGCCGTCCGGGCTTAAGATATTATTCGGGAGTTGATGATCTGCCGAGAGTTTTGAACGGACTTGGCATAGCTATAATTTCAACTTCAAAAGGTCTGATGACCGACAAAGAGGCCAAGAGGGAAAATGTTGGTGGTGAAGTCTTATGTTATGTTTACTAAAAGGAGGAATGATTAATGTCACGAATAGGAAAATTACCTATAGCTCTGCCCCAAGGCGTCACTGTAAATATTAGTGATGCCAATGTGGTAAGCGTAAAGGGACCTTTGGGAGAACTGAGTCAGGCTGTAGACAAGGACCTGAAGATAGAGGTCGCTGACAACGTGATTAATATTACGCGTCCGTCAGATTCAAAAAATCATAAATCCCTTCACGGACTTTACAGGGCTCTTATTGCCAATATGGTAACGGGTGTCTCACAGGGTTACAAGAAGGAGCTTGAACTTGTTGGTGTTGGCTACCGTGCAGAAGCAAAAGGTCAGCAGCTTGAACTAAGCCTTGGTTACTCACATGAGATTATTTTCGAACTGCCGAATGAGGTTAAGATCGAAACAAAAACGGAAAGAAGAAGTAATCCGATAATAACACTTACTTCTATTGATAAACAGCTTATCGGACATGTTGCTGCAAAAATAAGATCCCTCCGTCCGCCGGAACCATACAAAGGCAAAGGGATCAAGTTTGTAGGGGAACAGCTAAGGAGAAAAGCCGGGAAGTCTGCTAGTGTATAACGCTGAAAATGTTTATTAAGATGGCTTTAACAAAACTTCAAAGAAGAACAAGGATCAGACTGAGGATCCGTAAAAAGATAAGCGGTACAACTGCTGTCCCCAGACTTGCAGTATATCGCAGCAACAAACAGATTTATGTTCAGGCTATTGACGATCTGAACGGAGTTACGATTTTATCAGCCTCTTCAAGAGAGAAGGAGATCGCTGGTAAAACAGGTATCAAAAAGACCGAACAGGCTAAGCTTGTAGGTAAACTTTTGGCATCGAAATGCAAGGAAAAAGGTATTGAAAGTGTAGTATTCGACAGGAGCGGTTACAAATATCATGGCAGAGTTAAATCGTTGGCTGATGCAGCCCGCGAAGGCGGTTTAAAATTTTAACACATTATGGCAGAAGGAATCAGAAAAGTCAAAACGAGTGATCTGGAACTTAAAGACAGACTAATTAGTATCCAGAGAGTTACCAAAGTGACAAAAGGTGGTCGCACATTCAGCTTCTCGGCAATTGTTGTTGTTGGAAATGAAGACGGCATTGTTGGTCATGGTCTTGGTAAGGCAAGTGAAGTTACGACTGCAATAGCCAAAGGTATCGAAGATGCTAAGAAAAACCTCATTAAGGTTCCCGTTATAAATGGCACAATACCTCATGAACAAGAAGCAAAATTCGGAGGTGCGAGAGTATTTATTAAGCCGGCTTCAGATGGTACAGGTGTTAAGGCAGGAGGTGCTATGCGTGCTGTTCTTGAAAGCGTTGGGATCAAAAACGTGCTTGCCAAGTCAAAGGGATCATCAAACCCTCATAATCTTGTAAAAGCAACAATTGAGGCACTGCTCCAGATCCGCGATCCATATACAGTAGCGGAACAGAGAGGCATAACGATGGAAAGAGTTTTTAATGGTTAGGAACAATTATCAAATGGCAAAGATCAGAATTACCCAGGTGAAAAGCGAAAACCGGAAGCCGGAAAAACAGAAAAGGACTCTGTTAGCTCTCGGTATAAGAAAATTGAACCACACTGTTGAACATGAAGCCACGCCTCAGATAATGGGAATGGTTGAAAAGGTAAGACACCTGGTCAGAGTGGAGAATATTTAAGATATTAACGATATATAAATAAAATCATGGATTTGAGTAACTTAAAACCTGCCAAAGGGTCGGTGAAAAAAAACAAGCGTCTTGGTCGTGGACAGGGTTCAGGCAGGGGAGGCACTTCTACTAGAGGGCATAAAGGAGCCAAACAGCGTTCCGGATATAAAAAGATGATAGGATTTGAAGGAGGTCAGATGCCCCTTCAAAGGCGTGTGCCAAAATACGGTTTCAAAAATATTAATCGTAAGGAATATAAGGGTATCAACCTGGAAGTATTGCAAAACCTGGCTGAGAAGAAGAATCTTGAAAAAATAGATCTTGATGTAATGATCTCTGCAGGGCTTGTTTCAAAAAACACACTTGTTAAAATACTCGGGAAAGGCACACTTGACAGAAAATTGGAAGTTTATGCTCATGCGTTCAGCAAATCAGCTGTCGCAGCAATTGAAGCTAAAAACGGGGCCGTTGTAAAAATCTAATTACATGAGACTGATCCAGACCATAAAGAATATCCTTAAGATAGAAGATCTTCGCGCAAGGTTGCTATATACCCTGGGAATTATCCTGTTGTACAGATTTGGTAAATATGTTACCCTGCCCGGCATAGATCCGTCACAGCTTCAAGGGTTACAGAATCAGACCGCTTCAGGTTTGATGGGACTGCTAGATATGTTTTCAGGTGGAGCTTTTTCACAGGCTTCGGTGTTTGCTCTGGGTATCATGCCTTATATATCCGCTTCAATCGTAATTCAGCTTCTTGGTATAATATTTCCATATTATCAGAAGCTCCAAAAAGAAGGGGAGAGCGGAAGACGTAAAATGAATCAGCATACAAGGTATCTTACGGTCATCATTCTTATCCTTCAGGCTCCGACATATCTTGTCAACCTGCATGCCCAACTCCCGGATTCAGCATTTATTCTGAAAGGCAGTTTCTTCCAGATATCCTCAGTCATAATTCTAACAGCTGGAACAATATTTGTAATGTGGCTTGGGGAAAAAATAACCGATAAGGGTATCGGTAACGGCATCTCATTGATAATTATGATCGGCATTGTTGCCAGGTTGCCTGCGAGCTTTGTCTTTGAGGCAGGTACAAGACTTGCAGGTGCCGGTGGAGCAATAGGACTGATTGTAGAGATTTTGATACTTTTTGTTATTGTGCTGGGGACAATAATGCTTGTTCAAGGCACACGCCGCGTACCGGTTCAGTATGCAAGAAGAATAGTTGGAAACAAACAGTATGGCGGTGTTCGCCAGTATATACCATTGAAAGTAAATGCAGCAGGTGTTATGCCTATAATCTTTGCACAGGCTATAATGATGCTGCCAATAATAATTGCCGGGTTCTCAACAGATTCAAGTTCCGGTTTCGTAGTTACTTTCTCGAATATGTATGGGTTTTGGTATAATTTAGTGACAGCGATACTTATAATTGCTTTTACATATTTCTATACAGCCATCACTATCAATCCGGTTCAGATGGCAGAGGATATGAAAAAGAACGGGGGATTTATTCCTGGAATTAAACCGGGCAGGAAGACAGTTGAATTTTTTGATACTATAATGTCGAGAATCACATTGCCGGGTTCAATATTCCTTGCTATAATAGCAATACTCCCGTCCATTGCTGTAAAAGCCGGAGTAACGCCGCAATTTGCTCAGTTCTATGGCGGGACTTCTCTTCTGATCCTTGTGGGAGTAGTCCTTGATACTTTACAGCAGATTGAAAGTCATTTGCTTATGCGTCATTATGATGGATTGATGAAATCTGGCCGGATTAAGGGAAGATCAGGTGCTGTTACGTCAATTTAGATATAAAATATTACGTTCTTTGATGTTGTATTTAAAGACCGATGAGGAGATAGAGTTGCTAAGGGAAAGCAATTTACTGGTGTCTAAGACATTAGCCGAAGTTGCCAGACACATACAACCGGGAGTTAGCACTCTTTATCTTGATGATATTGCAGAAACTTTTATCCGTGACCATGCAGCGGTTCCGGCCTTCAAGGGTTACAACGGTTTCCCGAATACTCTCTGTACGTCGGTCAATGATGAAGTGGTTCATGGGATTCCGTCAGGTTATTATTTGAAGGAAGGTGACATAATCTCGATTGACTGCGGAGTTATTCTAAACGGATGGTATGGAGATGGAGCCTATACTTTCGCAGTGGGTGAGATAAAAGAGGAGGTGCGGAAACTCATTGAATTTACGAAAGCCTCACTTAATGAAGGTGTGAAGCAAGCTGTTGCAGGCAACAGGATAGGAGATATATCGTATGCCGTACAATCGAAGGCCGAGAGTGGAGGATTTTCAGTTGTTAGGGAGCTAGTAGGCCATGGTCTTGGAAAACATTTGCATGAAGCTCCGGAAGTGCCTAATTTCGGGAAAAAAGGATCCGGACCAAAGATGTCCAAAGGGCTTGTAATATGTATAGAACCTATGATCAATCTGGGCAGAAAGGAAACAGTTCAGTCGAGAGACGGGTGGACGATAAAAACTATTGATGGAAAACCTTCTGCACATTTTGAATATGCAGTTGCAGTTGATAAGGGGAAGGCAGATGTACTAACAACATTTGATTTTGTTGAAGAAGTATTAAATAAAATATGATCGTATGGCTAAACAACCATCAATAGAACAGGACGGTACAATTATCGAAGCTTTGTCGAATGCGATGTTCAGGGTAGAGCTCGATAACGGCCATGTTATTACTGCTCATATCTCGGGTAAAATGCGGATGCATTACATAAAAATATTACCCGGAGACAAAGTAAAGGTTGAAATGTCACCGTACGATTTAACTAAGGGAAGAATAACATTCAGATATAAATAAGAAATATTGCGATAATGAAAGTAAGAGCATCTATAAAAAAGCGTAGTGCTGATTGTAAGATAGTCAGAAGAAAAGGTCGGCTTTATGTGATTAATAAGAAAAATCCCAAGTTCAAACAAAGGCAGGGATAATTTGATTAATTTTGCAACTTATTTTAAGAAAACTGATATATGGCACGTATTGTAGGAGTAGATTTACCAAGACATAAAAGGGGCGAAGTGGGCCTGACCTATATCTACGGAGTAGGCAAAAGCACAGCTCAGAAAGTACTTGATGAAGCCGGAGTGGGGCGTGATGTTAAGGTTCAGGAATGGACTGACGATCAGATTAATGACATTCGCCGGATACTCAATGAAAAATACAAACTTGAGGGCGAACTTCGTTCCGAAACGCAGCTTAATATAAAGAGGCTTATGGATATTGGATGTTACCGTGGTGTGCGTCATAGACTTGGTCTCCCGGTAAGAGGACAGAGCACCAAGAACAACGCCAGAACAAGGAAAGGCAGAAAGAAAACTGTTGCTAACAAGAAAAAAGCTACTAAATAAATAGATTATGGCAAAAAAGACCGGAGCATTAAAGAAGAGAATAGTTAAAGTTGAGCCATCTGGGCAGGCACATATTCATTCATCTTTCAATAATATAATAATAACGCTTACAAATAATTCCGGACAGGTTATTTCATGGGCATCTGCCGGGAAGATGGGGTTTAAGGGATCGAAGAAAAACACTCCTTATGCAGCTCAAATGGCATCTGAGGAATGTAGCAAGGTAGCTTATGACCTTGGGCTGAGAAAAGTAAAGGTATTTGTTAAAGGCCCTGGTTCCGGAAGGGAATCAGCTATCCGTGCAATAGCTAATTCGGGGATAGAGGTAACTGAAATAGTGGATGTAACCCCGCTTCCTCACAATGGTTGTCGCCCACCAGCGAGAAGAAGAGTATAATTAGTTTAAATAGATTTTTTGTCTGATATAAATAATATAGAATAATGGCAAGATATACCGGCCCAAAATCGAGAATCGCAAGAAAATTCGGAGACCCAATTTATGGCCCAGATAAATATCTGGACAGGAAGAATTTTCCTCCCGGGCAGCATGGATTGAACAAGAAAAGAAAGAAAACTTCAGAATATGGTATTCAATTGAGAGAGAAGCAAAAAGCTAAGTATACCTATGGTGTTCTTGAGCGCCAGTTTCGAAATGCATTTGAGAAGGCGTCAAGAGCTAAAGGTGTTACCGGCGAGGTTCTTCTTCAAATACTTGAATCGAGGCTTGATAATGTAGTTTACAGGCTTGGAATTGCCCCTTCCAGGGCATCTGCGCGTCAACTCGTATCTCACAGGCACATAACAGTAAACGGAGCAGTTGTAAATATTCCCTCATTCCAGCTTAAGGCAGGTGACATAATTGGTGTTCGCGAAAAATCAAAATCACTTGAAGTGATTGTTGACACTCTCACAACAAGAAGACCTTCAAGACTTTCCTGGCTTGAATGGGATGAAGCACAGATGGCTGGGAAATTCATGAATATCCCTCTGCGTTCAGATATTCCTGAAGATATTAATGAACAACTGATAGTCGAATTGTATTCAAAATAATAATCTAAGATAAATTCTATGGCCATATTATCATTCCAGAAGCCTGATAAAGTAATAATGCTGGAAGCGACTGACAAACTCGGCAAATTCGAGTTTCGTCCTCTCGAACCTGGCTATGGTATTACTGTGGGTAATGCCCTGCGTAGAATACTTTTATCTTCACTTGAAGGATTTGCTATAACAACAGTGAAGATAGAAGGAGTTGATCACGAATTTTCAACTATAAAGGGGGTCATTGAGGATGTTACCGAAATTGTCCTTAACCTTAAACAGATAAGGTTCAAAAGAACTGTTGAGGATATCGACCATGAGAAGGTACTTGTGAATATCCATAATAAAGAAGTATTCAAAGCCGGAGATCTTAATAATTCTCTGAGCAGCTTTGAGGTCCTCAATCCAGATTTTGTTGTTATGAGGATGGAATCGGGTGTCAAGCTCCAGGTTGAGTTACTTATCAGCAAAGGTCGCGGATACGTTCCTGCTGAGGAGAATCAACCTGCAGACAGTGAATTCGGGCTTATTGCAATTGATTCTATTTTCACCCCTATACGAAATGTGAAATATTCAGTAGAGAATTTTCGTGTTGAACAGAAAACCGACTATGAAAAACTGCTGCTTGAGATCGAAACAGATGGATCAATTCATCCCAAAGATGCTCTTAAGGAAGCAGCCAAGATACTGATATATCATTTCATGCTGTTTTCCGACGAAAAGATCACGCTCGATTCTGACGAGAAGATGGCACATGAGGAATTTGATGAAGAAATTCTGCATATGAGACAGCAGCTCAAGACCAAGCTTGTTGATCTTGATCTTTCAGTAAGAGCTCTTAACTGTCTTAAGGCTGCTGAGGTGGAAACACTCGGCGATCTTGTACAATTCAATAAGAATGACCTTCTCAAGTTCAGGAATTTCGGTAAGAAATCACTTTCGGAACTTGAAGAACTGCTCGATTCCATGAGCCTTTCTTTTGGAATGGAAGTGAGCAAGTACAAGCTTGATAAAGATTAATTTGAAAATTGTGAGGATACTGAAATGCGACATTTAAGAGTCATAAACCATTTAGGAAGGACAAATTTACACAGGAAGGCGATGCTTGCAAACATGGCAACATCGTTGATCCTACATAAAAGGATCACAACAACGACGGCGAAGGCTAAAGCTCTGAGGACCTATATAGAACCCCTTATTACAAAATCAAAGGAGGATTCGACTCATTCAAGAAGGGTTGTTTTCCAATATCTTAAGAATAAAGAAGCAGTTATTGAATTATTCAGGGAGATATCACCAAAAATAGCTGAAAGGCCCGGAGGATACACCCGCATTCTGAAGACAGGCAACAGAATAGGTGATAATGCAGAGATGTGCATATTGGAACTAGTTGATTATAACGAGGCTATGCTCAGTGGTGGGGAAACAACCAAAGGCAGGACGAGAAGAAGAAGATCTGCAAAGAAAAAAACTGAAGCAGCCGTATCTGCCAAACCAGATGATAAAGTCACTGAAATAAAGGCTGAGGATGCTGCTGTTGAAACTACAGAACAGGAACAGGCAATACCCGATTCTGAAGAAACAGCTGCTGAAGAAGAAAAGAAATAAGTATCTCTGATAATATTTAAAGAAAGGGATATTCTGAAACGATCAGTATCCCTTTTTTTGTATATATTGCATTATTGTTTAATATAAATTAAAATTTCTATGAGTCAAATAGTTAGCATTTATGCTCGTGAGATCCTTGATTCACGCGGCAACCCGACAATTGAAGTAGATGTTGCAACTGCCAGTGGTTGTTTTGGGCGCGCTGCTGTGCCTTCTGGCGCATCGACCGGTGAAAATGAGGCTCTTGAATTAAGGGACGGAGATAATAGCCGTTACCTGGGCAAGGGTGTTCTGCAAGCAGTACATAATGTTAATAATATCATTGCTGAAGAGTTGAATGGAATGGAGGTTTCTGATCAGGCAGGAATTGATAAGAAAATGATCGATCTTGACGGAACAAAAACAAAAAGCAATTTGGGAGCAAATGCTATTCTGGGCGTCTCGCTTGCAACTGCAAAAGCAGCAGCCCAACTGCATGGTCTTCCCCTCTTCCGTTATATTGGAGGATCCAATGCTGTTACCCTTCCCGTGCCAATGATGAATATAATCAATGGCGGTTCACATTCTGATGCTCCGATAGCTTTCCAGGAATTCATGATTAGGCCCGTAGGAGCACCTAATTTCAAAGAAGCTCTCAGAATGGGGACTGAAGTCTTTCATTCCCTTAAGAAAGTGCTCAAAGGCCGCGGGCTTAGTACGGCTGTTGGCGATGAAGGAGGGTTTGCACCTACGCTAGGTGGAACAGAGGATGCTCTTGAAACGATTCTTAAGGCAATAAATGATGCTGGCTATAAATCGGGCAGCGACCTTACAATTGCTCTTGACTGCGCTGCTTCAGAATTCTTTAAAGACGGCATCTATGATTATTCAAAATTCGAAGGCCCCAAAGGAGCAAAGAGAACATCAAAGGAACAGGTTGATTATTTAGAACAGTTGGCAGGTAAATATCCGATCGACTCTATTGAAGACGGAATGGCAGAAAGCGATTGGGATGGATGGAAGATGCTTACAGACAGGATAGGAAAGAAATGCCAGTTGGTAGGCGATGATGTGTTTGTAACAAACGTTGAATACCTTAAGAAAGGTATCGAAATGGGTTGTGCAAACTCCATTCTTATAAAAGTAAATCAGATAGGGACACTTACTGAAACGCTTAATGCTATTGAAATGGCACACAGGGCTGGCTATACAACTGTAACATCTCATCGTTCAGGAGAAACTGAAGATACGACTATTTCTGATATAGCAGTTGCAACAAATTCAGGTCAGATAAAAACAGGTTCCTGTAGCCGTACTGACAGGATTGCCAAATACAATCAGCTACTCAGGATCGAAGAAATGCTTGGTGATCTTGCTGTATACGGATATAAGAAATAAAAGCTCCTTTCGCAAGTAATTTGCAGTCCTTATAGAGGGCTTTCCCGACGTTGTTAACAATTTGTTGATAACCGTTGTTCATATCAGGTTTATAACAAGCCTCCTTTTTAATAGGTTTAGTTCTGATTTTGAATTATATTTGTTTATCAGGTGAGCGATAAAAGGCTGCTTGAAAGATGTAGAACCGGCTTGGGGTTACTTAATTGAAACACTATCCGGATCATTCAAACCCCAGGGTTTGTGCATCAAGAGAGCCGAAGGCCATACTAGGGAAATCTGGTCTAAGACCAGTTCCTGATGTAAGGTAAGTCGCCAGAGACCGGAAACGTTCTTACAACGACTGAGTCACAGGGCTTCAAAAGACAAAAGACTTCGGTACAATGTCAATTGAAACCGATTCCATGACCTCCGGGTAATGCGGATCGGAGCCTGAAAGACACTTCGTCCCGGAAAGTCCCGGCACATGCCGGGAACAAAAGGACAGCAGAAAGGGCTATCCGTAAAAAGATGGTCCAGAAAGCTTAGGGTTGCCGGAATGATGCTTCGGCAGAAGGAAAGCAACCGGCCAGAATAACAGTAGCCTGACGCCGTATGCGGCTTCGGTTGCAAACGGTGAATGGGAACTAATCTTCGCGATAAGTTCCCATTATTGTTTTATACAACTTCTTTCCCCTCATCGCATTTCCCCTGTTTTTCTCTCTT
The DNA here is from genome assembly GCA_035414025.1 of Bacteroidales bacterium. Lineage (GTDB taxonomy): Bacteria > Bacteroidota > Bacteroidia > Bacteroidales > VadinHA17 > LD21. Next base: position 22,777 of record DAONXX010000001.1, read on the forward strand.
GCGTTTTTTAAATATCTTTGATTCATATTCTCTCTTCATGCAATACTCAGGATTATCATCTTTTATTGACTCCCTTGAAAAATCAGAGGAGCTTTTAAGAATAAAAACGTATGCAGATCCGGTTCTTGAAATAACAGAAATAACAGACCGTGTAACAAAATCAGGCGGAAAAGCCCTTCTTTTCGAAAATAACGGTACCGCATTCCCTCTTCTTATTAACGCCTATGGCTCTGATAAGCGAATGGCTATGGCAATAGGAAAACAAAATATTGAAGAGGCTTTAACCGAGATCTCTGATCTTATGGAAAGATTCACTTCGGCAGCCGACAGTTTTCTTAAAAAAATAAGATCCTTACCGGATTTGTTGAAGATATCCGGCTACCTCCCCGTAATTACAAGGAAAAAAGGCATTTGCCAACAGGTGATATGCAAGGATCCAGACCTTGATATTTTCCCTGTCCTTAAATGCTGGCCTCATGATGGAGGTCGTTTTATAACCCTGCCAATGGTTCATACAATACATCCGGTTACCGGGAAAAAAAATGTCGGTATGTACAGAATGCAGATTCTTGACAGGAACCATACTGCAATTCACTGGCAGCTTCATAAGACGGGTGCCGCTCATTTTGAAGCCTGGAAAAAAACCGGTAGAAAAATGCCTGTCTCAGTAAGCCTTGGAGGCGACCCGGCCTATGCATACGCTGCTACAGCCCCGCTCCCAGAAAACATAAATGAATACATACTTGCAGGTTTTCTCAGGAAAAGGAAGGTAAGACTTGTGAAATGTATTACCAATGAATTATACGTTCCTGATGATGCAGATATTGTAATTGAAGGATATGTTGATCCTGAGGAAGAACTTGTGATGGAAGGGCCATTCGGAGACCATACTGGATTCTATTCACTTGCTGACCTTTATCCGGTGTTTCATGTGACATGCATTACCCATTCAAAAAATGCAGTTTACCCTGCTACGGTTGTCGGTATTCCTCCAATGGAAGATGCATGGCTGATAAGAGCTACTGAGAAGATCTTTCTTCCGCCCCTAAGACTTGTTATACAGCCGGAGATTGAAGATCTTCATATGCCTGATGCCGGTGTGGCTCATAACCTTGCTGTTGTCAGGATCAGAAAGACTTACCCGGGACAGGGTAAAAAAGTAATTAATTCTTTATCAGGTGCCGGGCAGATGATGTTTACCAAATACCTGATTATTGTCAGTGGAGATACTGACATAAGGGATTACTCTAAGCTATTAATCAGTGTGTGCAGGAATACTGACCTCAGATCTGATTTGTTGTTCACCTCTGGACCGCTTGATGTGCTTGATCATTCGGCGGAAACCTTCTCTTTGGGAGGAAAGCTGGGCATTGATGCAACGCAGAAGATCAGGGAAGAGAAGTATTCTCCATGGATCCTCAACCCTGAACAGGACACAGGGAAAAACATTTGCCATGTAACTGACATTCTGAAAACGCTTGCAGATGAAAAAAACATTTACCGGCCAGACGGTAAGCCATTGATTGTGGTGGGTGTTGATGTTGAAAAAGATAAAGGGATAATTGTCAGGTTGCGCAAATTATTTGCAGACAGAGGTTGCGGCAATTTTGCCGGACTAATAGCCCTGGTTGATAATAAGGTTGATGTAACTGATCTTTTCACGGTTTCATGGCAGGTACTGGCTAACACTGATCCCCTGAGAGATATTGAAATAATTGATAATAAAACAATGATAATAGACGGTACGATAAAAGCTTTCAGGGAAGGTGGTTTTCCAAGAAGATGGCCGAATGTTGTTTGTTCTTCGGCTGAAACGATCGATATTATCAATAAGAAATGGGAATCATTTGAAATAGGCCCATTTATCCCCTCACCCTCACTAAAATTTTCCATGTTGTGCCAGTCTGGGAATGAACAGATAACTACTGTCTGAAGGAAGTATATTAAAGATCTTAATGAACAGCCTATTCTGTTTTTTTACTACTTTTGTATAATCTGATGGGACTTATCTGCTTTACATACAGTATTCTTTGGCTTAACACCTGTAAGGTGATGATTTCTGCTTTTCAGGCAACAGGATCAGGATCCATAATGTCAGGAGGTAATTTACTGCTTATCTCAATAGGAATAGTTTTAATTGTTGTAGTATTCATTCTTCACCAACTTGAAATAAAGAAAGTGCTAAGAATGGAGAAGCAGTTGAGAGAAGCAAATGAGCTAGTCGAAAGCACCAAAAGAAGGATGTTCAGCCTTGAGTCGAAGGATAAGGACATGACCGATTCCCTCATATATGCGCAGAGGATACAGGAAGCTTTGCTCCCATCGGAGGATTATTTCAGGAACTATTTCAAAGATTCTTTTGTTTTATTCAAGCCCAGGGATATAGTAAGCGGAGATTTTTACTGGATTAGCGAAAAAGGTGGTAAGATTTTTGTCGTTGCTGCTGATTGCACGGGTCATGGTGTTCCTGGCGCCCTTATGTCTGTAATCGGGATTGATATTCTTAACAAGACAATTAACGAAGAGAATGTTGAAAACCCTTCCCGGGTTCTTGCAATAATGGATAAAGGGCTTGAAAAAACATTCAGCAGGGAAAAGAAAGTTGGCAATGTAATTCGTGATAGCATGGACATAGGATTGTGTGTGATTGACAGAAAGCACAAGAAATTAGAATATGCCGGGGCTTTTTTCCCTCTTTATCTTATACGGGATGACATGCTTATAGAAATAAAGGGAGATAAGTATATTATCGGAATGAATCCTGAAGGCCTGGAATATAAGAACAATGAGATAGACCTGAGGGATGATGATATATTATATGTTTTTTCTGACGGTTATGTTGATCAGTTTGGCGGTCAGGAAAATAAGAAATTCATGTATAGAAGATTCAGGTACCTTTTGCTGAAGATACACAGTTTCCCTTTTGCCGATCAGAAATCAATATTGGACGAGAATATAAAAACCTGGATGTCAGATAACAGTCAGGTTGATGATATCATGGTTATTGGTTTCAAGCCGCTGGCAGGAGGTCGTTAGATATATTTCTTGATCTTTTCGACAAGAGCTGAAGGCTGAAAAGGCTTGCTTATATAATCGTCAATACCTGCAGAGATGCATTTCTCCCTGTCTCCCAGCATTGCATTTGCTGTAATGGCTATAATCGGGATATGAGTGTTTGTACTCGATTCAAGGGCCCTTATCTTCTCAGCAGCAAGTAATCCGCTCATAACAGGCATCTGAATGTCCATGAGGATAATATCGTAGTGAGCTGTTCCGAACTTGTTAAGGGCCTCTTTTCCGTTTGAAGCTGTATCAATGCTGCTTACAAGAGGTTTTAGTGTAAGGAGTATTATCTTCTGGTTTATAGGATTATCCTCAACAAGCAGTATCTTAATATCTTTGAGTTCTTTACGGATTTTTTCTTTTTGAAGCAGTTCACCTATCTTGCGGGATGATGTTGGTATTATGGTTTCCTGGATAACATTTGCAAAAGGAAGAGTAATATCAAGGACTGTATAATTTCCTCCGAATTCCTGTGTGAATTTACCTTTTCTTGCTGATATCATCCTGGCTGCCAGGCTTTGTTCAGGTTCTTTTTCATCGATAAGCACAATCACTTTATCAATTTGTATCCTTATGCCAATAACTGTCTCATTTAAACTTTCCTTTTCTTTTCGCAGGTTGATAGTGACTTTTGTCTGCCTTTCAGTGTTATGGTTTTCAATTATATTGAATATATCAAGGAGTATTTGTTTGAGCGAGATAGGATCACCAAAGCATTCGTAATCAGTGAAATCACTTTTGTTAAGAATAAAATCGATGTTTGCCTTATCTTTAAGGCTGTAAATTTCAATAGTGTTCTGAACTGTTGAAAGCAGGTTAAATCTGATATGTTTTTTTGGTTCAAGGCTTATATCATCAGCCGACTGCATTGTTAATTCATTAACAGTTGTAACCATGTTATTTATGGAAGCTACAAATGTTTCAAGCAGTTCTTTCTGTTTATTCTGCAAACCTGATTCTGCTTCCATAAGCATATCCGCGATAAGGACTACATTATTAAGAGGTTCCCGGATTTTATGTGAGAAATTGGTTATAACTTCATCTTTTTTCTCATTCGAAGCCGTTATCTCTTTTATGGAATTAATTAAAGCAACTATTAATGATGTTACCTTTTTAGAAAGCATAATTCCTGCAGTAGCTGATGCAATAAGAATAATTCCTGACAGGAATCTCAGATTAAACATTATCATGATAATGCCAAGTATCATGCCTGAAATTACCGCATATGACCATAATGTGATATTTTTCAGGGCTGAATGATTAATATCGCCATGATTGTTCGTTCCTGTATCTCTTGACATGTCTTTAGTCTTGGGAAATGTAAAAATAAACAAAATAAATTTAAGATACACATTGATAGAATTTATCTCTTCATGTAACTACGCAGTTAAAGTGACTAAACTATCTGAAGATTCCAGACTCTAGTTCACTTTAGGTACTTAATAGTGCTTATTTTTAAAGTAAATCTTTAATTTTGTACTTACGGTACGGAATTTGAGAGATAAATATTAATAGCTATGATGATGAAAATGAAATACAGGGTTTTATTTCTTCTGGCCGTGTCTTTTTTTTCAGGCTCACTGATTGCACAGGATGATCAGTTAAATAGGGAGTTCGTAAAGTTCACATCTGATTTTAAATTCAAGGATGGTATCTATCTTAATTTTGAGCAGGTCCGGCTCAATGATCCCATACCAAAATCAAAGATCCTTACATCGACAGACTATAATGATAAGGATTTTTTCAGGAACCTGTTTGAAGCTGAAAAGATATATTTTTACGACGAGATGGGAATCAGGCAGGAAATTGAGAAATCATCAGTATGGGGTTATTCACGGAACGGGGTGATTTATGTTCAGATACAAAACAATTTCTCACGTGTCACTTTTGTAGGTTCTATATGTCATTTTGTTGCTGACATTATTTCTTACGATGCGAGATATTATAATTCACCTTACGGGTATGGCTATTATGATCCTTATTATTATTATAGTCCTTATTATAATCCTTATTCATATTACGGGTACTACAGTCCCTATAATTATTATTCGCCATATTACAGGAACGCAACTACAAGAAGTGATGTGAAACAGTTCGTATTCAATTTTGAAGATGGTAAGGTGATGGATTTCGACATGGAAAGTACTAAACTTCTCATAATGAAGGATGAAGAGCTGTATGAAGAGTACATGAAGCTTCCGAGAAAGAAAAAGAGAGACCTGATGTTTGTTTATATTCGCAAGTACAACGAAAGAAACCCTTTGTTTATTCCTGTAAATCAATAATTTGTATGAGATATTTTCTGCCTGTTCTCTTAATTTTTATTTTCCCCCTGATACTTAACAGCCAGGCTCCATTCCCGAATAGTGATGAGATAAAGCAATTCAGTTCCTCAAAAACATGCGTGGTGCTTGAAGATGACCCTTTTTCTGCTTTTAATGTATACATTAAAGAAGCCATGGGGGATTTCTGGGAAATAACCCCATACGAATTCATAAGTGTAAAAGAGTTCAATGTCAGGAGGTTAGATCCCGCCTGGTCATTCATTGTTCTGACTGAGACAAATTTTTCAAAAGACAGATCAAATTCGGTATATAATTTTATCAATCTGATTCAGGGCAAGGATGTTGATAAGCTTTCTGAGAATCCTGAAATATGTGCTGTCCCACTGTCGTTTGCCGGTGAGGACGACCTGGAATATGTATATAAACTTGGGGCAATCCTGTCGTTCATGCAGAAACATGCCAACCTTATAATTGAAGACCCCTCAAAGACGGGGCGAAGATATCTCAGGTTTTATAATGAGAATGTCCCTGAAATACTTAACAAAACAATACTAGTAAAACAGGAAGATCTTTCTGTTGATATCAATTCAGTTGAAAAGATAAGAGCCATCTATAAGGGAAGGGTTGAAATAGTATCTGAAGAGGAGATTGTAAATGCTATTGAAACCAAAAGGCCGGCAACAGTGATCCTTCATAAGGTGAGTCCTGTAGAGGAGTTTAAGAACTCAGGCTACTGTTTTAAGATGCTCATCGGGACAGACGATTCAAATATGTATTATTATAATGAGCATCTTATTGACAGAAGAAATCCGGATGGATTTCTGCCGGCAGACCTGAGACGCTTAGCGAGGTTTAACTGATGCATCAGTTATGAAAATATGCCGTCTTTTCAGTAAATAATAATTATCATGGAAGATGTCAGAAGTTTATCAGAATCGGAAAGGAACTGGGCTATGTTTTGCCACCTTTCTGCATTTGCAGGTTTCTTTTTTCCGTTTGGCGGAATTATAGGACCTTTAATTTGTTGGCTTTCAAGGAAAGACGAATCGCTCTGGGTGGATGAGAATGGCAAAGCTTCAATGAACTTTCAGCTTTCTATTCTTCTTTACATTGTGCTGGTTATACCATTATGTTTTATCCTTGTAGGGATACCTATTGTTGTATTCCTTGGTCTGTTGAAGATAATATGCATAGTCATTGCAAGCATAAAGGCATCTAAAGGCGAAAAATTCAGATACCCTCTTGCAATACCATTTATACAATAAGAAACAGACTGATACCAGATATCTCTGGTATTAATAATTAACCAATATGCTTACCCGGGAAGCTTTTCTGCACCAAACTTTCGTTCCTGAAATTTTCCGGTTTCAGGATTTTTTATTATTTTTCTATTTATTAACTGTACAACTATGGCATCTCAAGGAGGAAAAAATGATAACAAAGAAGTCAGAATCTTTAATAAAGAGGAACTCTATCAGGATATAAAAGCAAGTAAGAAGAAAAAACTAAGCTCCAGGGAATTCAAAGAACAGCTTCGAAGGCTTGAGATAGAGCTTGTAAAGCTTCAGGAATGGGTTAAGGCCAGAAAGCTGAAAGTGGTGGTTATTTTTGAAGGAAGAGATGCTTCCGGAAAAGGTGGAGTGATAAAGACTATATCCGGGTGTCTTAATCCCCGTATATGCAGGATCGTTGCACTTGGAATACCCACGGAAAAAGAAAAGACACAATGGTATTTTCAGAGGTATGTAACAGAACTCCCTGCCGCAGGAGAGATTGTTTTGTTCGACAGGAGCTGGTATAACAGGGCAGGGGTTGAAAAGGTTATGGGATATTGTACAGCAGAAGAATATGATGAGTTCCTGAGATCCTGTCCTGAATTTGAAAAAATGCTTATAAGATCAGGCATCATTTTGGTAAAATACTGGTTCTCGGTAAGCGACAAGGAACAGGAAAAGCGTTTGCAAGACAGGATAAAAGATCCAGCTAAACGCTGGAAAATAAGCCCCATAGATCTAGAATCACGCAATAAGTGGGTTGAATATTCAATAGCAAAAGATAAAATGTTTTCTTATACAGATACAAAACAGTCACCATGGTATGTGGTGCCGGCTGATAATAAGCGAAGAGCACGATTGAATACAATAGATCATCTTCTCTCATTAATACCTTATGAGGATCTTACTCCAAAACCTTTTAAGCTTCCTGCTCCGAAACGTGATATTGCATATGTAAGACCTCCGGTTACAGATCAGACTTTTATTCCGGAGAAGTACTGAAATTACCATCCGGATCATTTTAGTCATCGGGGAATTATAAGACTTTTAATAATTCTTTTTTACTTTTACCCACATTTATAATGTGATAATGGCAAATAAACCTTCAATACCAAAGGGCACCCGCGATTTTTCACCTGAAGAGATGCTCCGCAGGGAATTCATATTCGACACTATTAAAAGTGTCTTTAAATTGTACGGCTATCAGCCTATTGAAACACCTGCAATTGAAAATCTATCGACATTGCTTGGAAAATATGGAGAAGAAGGGGACAGGCTGATTTTCAAAATCCTCAATTCCGGTGATTTTCTTTCAGATGTAGACTCAGATGACCTCATTGCAAGGAATACTGCAAAACTCTCTGGTCTCATTTGCGAGAAGGGACTGAGGTATGATCTCACTGTACCATTTGCCAGGTATGTTGTTCAGCATCGTGATAAAATACTTTTTCCTTTCAAAAGATATCAGATACAGCCTGTATGGAGGGCTGACAGACCTCAGAAAGGAAGATACCGTGAGTTTTTTCAATGCGATGTTGATGTTATAGGCAGCGATTCATTATTAAATGAATACGAACTTGTCAGGATTATCGATGAGATCTTTACAAAGCTTAAGATCAATGTTGTAACAAAGATCAATAACCGGAAGCTTCTGGCAGGCATAGCGGAATATGTCGACGAGGAAAACAGAATCATAGATATTACGGTAGCAATTGACAAGCTTGAAAAGATAGGTGCTGACGCAGTCAATAAGGAGCTTATTGAAAAGGGAGTATCGTCAAAAGCTGTGGCAAAGCTTCAGCCGCTTCTTAAACTGGAGGGTAGTGCAGCCTTCAAGTTTGAAAAGCTTGCTGAACTTCTTTCGCATTCAGTTACCGGAATGAAAGGTATCGTTGAGCTTAGAGAATTATTCTCTTATTTTGATACGGGATTGCTTAAAGCATCTCCGGAACTTGACCTTACTCTTGCCCGGGGTCTGAATTATTACACAGGAACAATAATTGAAGTTAAGGCGGCAGATGTTAATATCGGGAGCATTTGCGGGGGAGGACGATATGATAATCTGACAGGAGTATTTGGTTTGGCGGGGATATCCGGAGTGGGGATATCTTTCGGCGCTGACAGGATCTATGATGTGATGACCCATCTGGATCTTTTTGATAGCAGGGAAACATCTCTTTCAAAGGTTCTTGTACTGAACTTCGGCAATTCTGCATTTGAATATGCATTTAAGATACTCTCCTTACTGCGAAGCCTTGATATAAGGTCTGAGTTTTATCCTGATCCTGTAAAGATAAAGAAACAGATTACGTACGCCAATGGAAGGAAGATCCCTTATATTTTGATGGCAGGCGATGATGAGATAAAAGCTGATATTGTTACTGTCAGGAATATGACTTCCGGGCAACAGCAAAAAGTGCCGTTCGGGAATCTTAAAGAATACCTGATCCTGGAAATAAGTAAAGACAGCTTATGATATCCTGAAATTAATCTCTCTTACATTAATTTTTTAACTTTACAGCCTGTATCTATAAATGAAATGGCTCTACAGTGCGGAATTATCGGAATAACCAATGTAGGTAAGACTACAATATTTAATTGTCTGTCGAATACAAGAGGCGAGACGCATGCTTTTGCTTTCAGTGGCTCAAAATCAAACCTGGGGGTCATACAGGTCCCCGATCAGAGGCTATATAATCTTGAAAAACATCAGGTTACTGAGAAAATAGTACATACAACTGTCGAGATAGTCGATATTCCAGGGCTTACAAAGGGATCAAATAAGGTGGAGGGAGCTAATAAATTCCTTGGCGATATAAGGAACACTGATGCCCTGATCCATGTTCTCAGATGCTTTGATGATGAGAACCTGCCGCATGTTGACGGATCAGTTGATCCGGTAAGGGACATGGAAACGATTGACCTTGAATTGCAAGTTAAGGATCTTGAATCAGTTGAGAAAAAGATAGAGAGGTTGAAAAAGGTATCAAAATCAGGTGACAAGGAAGCCCTGCAAGGCCTTGAAGTACTTGAACGTTACAAGGATCACATTGGAAATTTCTCAAATGCCCGCAACCTCCAGGTAAAGGAAGAGGAGAAGAAATTTGTTGATGATCTCTCCCTTCTTACAATGAAACCTGTTCTGTTCATCTGCAATGTAGATGAAGGATCTGCAATAAGTGGCAATCACTACGTAGAAAGGGTGAAAGACTTTCTGAAGGACAAAGATGCTGAAATGCTGATAATTGCCGGAAAGACAGAAGCTGAGATAGCAGAACTTGAGAGCGTCGATGACCGTAAAGCCTTCCTGGCAGATGCAGGTCTTGATGAACCCGGGGTAAATAAGCTGATAAGGGCTGCATATAAGTTGCTCGATCTTCAGACTTTCTTTACAGTCGGCCCTAAGGAAATAAGGGCATGGACAATAAAAAAAGGTATGACTGCACCTCAGGCAGCCGGGGTTATACACAGTGATCTTGAAAGAGGTTTTATAAGGGCTGAGGTGATGAAATACGATGATTTCATAAATCTTGGTTCTGAACAGAAATGCAAGGAAGCCGGAAAATTTTATATTGAAGGCAGGAATTACATTGTGTCCGACGGAGATATCCTGCATATACGATTTAATGTTTAATGGTATGATCTGGAAGAGCCTGGTTGCCGGGATATTCGTATCAGCATTTTTCTCAGTAAAGTGCTTAGCGCAGACCGGATCGGATGATGCTCTTCTGAGGGAATTGGTTGAGAAGAAAGGGCAGGCCATCGTTACTGTCAGTCTTCAGGATAAAGGCGCTATAAATAAACTGTCTGAATTTGTTTCAATTAGTTCGGTAAAAGCAGGTGTTATTGAAATTATTTTGTCACCTCTGACAATCGACTGGTTCATTGATCAGGGCTTCGGGTATTCAATTTCAGACCGGTCTGAACCAAAAGGTATAATAACTGCTTCAGATGTGAGTGAAGCTATGCAGTGGGAAACATACCCGTCCTATACTCAATACCTTTCAATAATGGAAAGCTTTGAATCTCTTTATCCTGAAATCTGCGATCTTGATACAATCGGTACATCAAATAACGGCAAGTATGTTCTTGTACTTAAAATATCGGATAATGCCAGGACTGATGAGGACGAACCGAAGGTTTTTTTTTCATCGACTATGCACGGGAATGAGACTGGAGGATTTGTAATGATGCTTCGACTGGCAGACTATCTGTTAAGTAATTATGGTATAGATGCCAGGGTCACAAGATTGCTGGATGAACTCGAAATATGGATCAATCCGCTTGCCAATCCTGATGGTACATATCTTGATGGCAATGAGATTACTGCCCCGGTAAGGGCAAATGCGATGGGATATGATCTCAACAGGAATTTTCCTGATCCGGGACTATCTAATGTTGTCAGGCAGAAGGAAACTCTTGACATGATAAAATTCATGCGGAAGCATCATTTTGTCATTTCCGCGAATTTCCATTCAGGAGCAGAGGTTGTAAATTATCCCTGGGACAGATGGAGCCGTAGGCATGCTGATGATGACTGGTTTTACAGTATAAGCAGGAAGTACGCCGATACTGTTCATCAGTATTCTGATCCGGGCTATATGGTTTTCCTTCAGGATGGCGTCACAAACGGCTGGGACTGGTATTCAGTAAGCGGTAGTCGTCAGGATTTTGTTAACTGGGAATTACAGGGAAGGGAAATAACAGTCGAACTTGATAATGATTTTGTAACACCTGCCGCAAATCTTAGCTTGTTATGGGAATATAACCGGCGGTCTTTTCTGGGATTTCTGGAGAATGCCTTATATGGCATCCACGGTCATGTAACTGATATTAATACAGGGCTTCCGGTTGAGGCAAAGATAGTGATACCGGGCCACGACAAGGATAGTTCGTTTGTCTTTTCCGATGCACAGACCGGCAGTTTTACGAGGCTTATTGCAGCCGGGTCGTGGGATCTGCTTTTCAAAGCCAAAGGCTACACCGACCTTGCTGTAGAGAATGTAGTTGTTACTGATAACGTCAGAACAGAATTAAATATCCAGATGACACCTTACGTTAATCCTGTTGATACAAGCGATGCATTTGTGATGATCCTTTATCCGAATCCTGCAAATGAATTGCTCAGAGCTGTTTTGCCGGAAGAATTATACGGAAGAGTTAATGTAAGAATCTTCAACGCTTTAGGGATCAGGCTCAAGGATTATTATGATGAGGCTGTTGAAGATATACCACTTGAAATAAATGTCAGGGATCTCCCCGATGGTTTGTATACACTGATTATCAGTAGTACAGAATCAGAGGCAATAAGCAGGAAACGGTTTGTAGTGGTTGGTCATTGAATAATTTCTTCCATTTGTTAATTATCTGTCTTGCTTCTCTGTCTAAAAAGTCTACTTTTGAAATTTATGATTTTTTGCATGTTTATATTTAGTAATAATCAGGATTTATGAAAGGAGCCAGGATATTGAGATTTTTCGCGACAGTTATTCTTGTAGTGTCGAATATAATTGATATGACCGGACAGGGCGCCTATCTGCCACCTGACAAACCAAAGCTTGTTATAGGGATAATTGTAGAACAGCTGAGATACGATCAGCTTGAAAAAATGCGCAATCGTTTTGCTGAAAATGGTATAAGGAAATTGCTTAATGAAGGAACATATTTTCAGAATGCTTCATTTCAATATATGCTTACTCAGGCAGCTCCCGCTCATGCAACAATAGCCACCGGTGCAGAACCTTCAGTGCATGGGATAACATCGGATTACTGGTATGTTCCACTGAGAGAAGAGCTTGTTTATAGTACAAGCGATAATACCGTGAGTCCTGTAGGAGGCAGCTATGAAAAGGGGCTCCATTCCCCTGTCAACTTGCAGTCATCAACATTTGCCGATGAACTTAAGATGTCGACTAACAGGAAGGCAAAAGTTTTTTCGGTAGGCTTGAAGGAGAATCCGGTAATATTCTCGGGCGGTCATGCATCTGATGGAGCGTTCTGGTATGATGATGTGACAGGAACCTGGATGTCAAGCACCTATTATATCGATTCATTACCGGGATGGGTGTCCGATTTCAATGCAATGAAATATCCTGAGGTTTTCCTGACAAATCCCTGGACTTTATTGAAGCCAAGGGAAATCTATGCTGATTGTTTGCCCGACACAAACATTTATGAGATGGGTTTCAACGGTAAAAATTATTTTCCTTATGACCTGGATAAAATAAGTTCCAGGAGTAGATCCAAATTGGGTCGTGATTATTCCCTTCTCAGGGAGATTCCTATGGGAAACACCTTTACAACTGATTTCGCCATTAAGCTTATCGAAAAGGAGGGCCTCGGGAAGGATGATATAACCGACTTTCTTTCAATATGTTATACGGCAACAGATTATATCGGGCATAGGTTTGGACCCTCATCGCTTGAAATGGCTGATGCCATCCTCAGGCTTGACAGCGATATAGAGAAGTTTCTGAAATATGTCAATGATAGCATTGGGAAAAGGAATGTACTTTTGTTTTTTACTTCTGCGCATGGTATTTCTGAGATACCAGGTGTTCTGGAAAGCAACAGGATACCTTCCGGTTATTTCAGACAAAATCAGGCTTTACAACTGCTGAGAAGCTACCTTAACGCAGTTTATGGGGAAGGTTCATGGGTAAAGGGTTATTCCGACAAGCAAATATTCCTTAACAGAACTCTTATTGAGGATGCCAAGTTGTCTCTTGATGATGTGCAGAAAAAAGTTTCAAGGTTCCTTGTTCAATTTACAGGTGTTGCTACGGCCTATCCCTATTCGGCGTTTGAGATGAATGATTACAGCAGTGGTAACCTTAAAAAGATTGTAAATAATTTCAACCCCCAGAGATCGGGAGATGTGATTGTAACACTTAATTCAGGATGGGTTGAGAGAGATGATAATTATGTTACAAATCATAATTCACACTATGAATATGATTCTCATGTGCCTCTTATATGGTATGGTTGGGCAGTGAACAGGGCAAGTATCACCCGAAAAGTCAACATGACTGATATTGCAGCCACATTATCATCATTATGTAAAGTACCTGTTCCAAATGGTTGTACGGGCGAGCCAATGTTCGAATTGTTCCGTTAGGGTTTGGCTTACCCTTTCATTTTATCTCTCAGTCTGCATGCTTCGGTCAGTAAGCCCGGGTCTTTTTCACAGCCGTTGCCCAGGATTATAAGATCAGCTCCGGCATTATAAATATCATTTATTTCCTTTGAAGACCTTATTCCTCCTCCTACAGCCAGCGGAACGGAGATTTCCTTTCTCACAGCTTTAATTATTTCAGCCGGCACCGGATTCTGTGCACCACTGCCTGCTTCAAGATAGATCATTTTGAGTCCAAGCATCTCACCGGCAATTGCTGTTGCGACGACAATATCTGTTTTATCGGCAGGTATTGCCTCAGTCTGGCTTATATATTCAACAGATGTCTTTGATCCGCAAGCTATAAGGATATAACCCACCGGAATAAGCTTATCTTTTACATGTTTCAGGTAAGGTGCAGCAATAACATGATTACCAATAAGCAGTTCAGGATTTCTTCCGGAGATAAGTGAAAGAAGAAGTATAAAGTCAGCTTTGCAGCTTAATTGCAACAGGCTTCCGGGAAACAGGATCAGGGGAATGGAACAGAAACTCTTTATAAGGTCAATAACAGGTTCAACACTCCTGAATGTAAGGCTTCCTCCCACCATAATGAAATCGCTGCCGGCACAGACAGCAGTTTTCAGTATTTCCGGCAGTGTTTTTTCATTGACTTTATCGGGATCGATAAGCAGGGCAACTGATTTTTTATTTATAAATGTTTCCATTTTCACAGTCCTTTTTCGTCCATACAATTGCATAATTATCGTATCTCGTGTAATGGAGGTCAAAAGATTCATTAATTTTCTTTGTATGTACCTTACCCCTGCACTCTCCTGATTCCTTTACCTCAAAAGGCTCAATCGTGATATTATTTCTGAAGCTTATTCCTTCTTTGTCGCATATCTTGTAAAGGGATTCTTTTGCACACCAATGAAGATACATATGATATCTTCTTTTTTCAGGATCCTTTGTTATCTTTTCTTTACTGTTTAGGAATTTAAATGCTATGGCTCCGATATTTGAACTCATGTGCTCAAGGTCGATACCTACCTTTTCCGTTGTACTGCACAGGATAGCAGTAAGTTTATGTGAGTGTGATATACTAATAAATCTTGAACCGTCACTGAGGAAAGGCTTATTATTTTTGTTGTATACTATTTTGGCCTCCTTTCCCAGCAGTTCTGCCAACAAGGCTCTGACACTCAGGAATTCCAGTTTTCTTGATGTGCTGGCAAATATTCTGTATTTCTTCTTTTCCTCTGCATCAAGTTCGACCATGCCAAGAAGAGTATCGATATCTTCCTCGATTTTCCAAACCCCCAGAATTGTTGATTCGTTAAGATAATGTTTTGTAATGCATCCCATTATTCAACTTCGGTTATTACTCCGACCATTCAAGTGTTTCAATTAGGTGAATTATATCCTGTCTGAAAAAATCAATTACAGGAGCCAGTGAATCAGGATTGGGCTCAGATGAAAAGTAAAGTGATCCCCTGAAGAAATGTTTTGTACTGTCTGTAACAAAAAATTGCACTGCTGTAGCGGTGCTTCCTTTAAGGTCATATAATATTCCATATACATTGTGCTGAGGGTCTGCTATAAACTCCTCATTTATTGCATCGGCTTTGGTGATATGGTTTTTTACATTCAGTCTGTATGATTCTTCAACAAGGCTTGCAAGATCGTCGTTAACATTTTTATATGTAAGATATACTTTAGCTTTGTAGGCAGGGAAGTCAATATTGAACCATCCGGGTTCCGGATTACTTTCAGATTCAAACGAGATATTGCCATAGACGGGATACTGGAATGAAAGAGGTAGTATGCCCTTCTGATCAAATGTTCCCGGATCGAACTGTCTGTAAGCTTTTTCAGGAAAATCAATACGGAAATATCCTTTTGGTTTTGGGACAGTTGCTTCCCGGCATCCAGAAAGCAGTGCGGACAAAAGAAGCAGTATCAGAATGTTATTCTTCATCAGCATCATTATCAACCTTATTGTTTTCAACACGGATTTCCTTTATTCTTCTTCGGTCGGCAGATTCTATTGTGAATGTAAAATTACCATATTTGATGACCTGGTTTTTTTTGGGTATTTCACCTGTAAGCTCCAGGATTAATCCGGCGAGGGTTTCTGAATCACCTCTTACATAGCTGAAGATATCCTCATCAATATCAAGTATTTTAAGGAAATCGTTGAGAAGTATCTTTCCTTCAAAGACAGTTGTTTTATCATCTATCTTTTTGTAGAGTATTTCATCCTCATCACTTTCGTCAGTAATTTCTCCAACGATTTCCTCGAGGATGTCTTCGAGAGTTATAATACCAGAAGTACCACCGTACTCGTCTATTACAACAGCCATATGTATCTTTTTCTGCTGAAATTCCTTCAGCAGGTCATTTATCTTTTTTGTTTCAGGAATGAAATACGGCTTTCTCAGCAGGGACTGCCATTTAAAGCTGTCGGTATTGTTCATATACGGAAGGACATCCTTGGCATACAGTATTCCCTTTACATTATCGAAAGATTCTGAGTACACAGGTATTCTTGAAAAACCCGACTCAATTATCACCGGGATTATCTGGCTGAATTGCAGGTTGATATCAACTGCGGTGACATCAATTCTCGGGCACATTATTGCATTTGCGCTTATATTGCCGAAGTTAACTATGCCTTTGAGAATCCTTTCATCTTCATCGAGTTCGTCGGATGTTAGTTCGAGTGCATCTGAGAGATCATCGATACTTAAATCGGAAGCTCTGCGTGAGTATCTTTTTTTGACAAATGAAGTAGACTTGATTAGTAAAGAGGTTACAGGGTTCAGAATTTTTAACATTCCGGCAAGGGGATATGCCATAAAGAGGGCTGTTTGCAAACCGTTCCTCGATGCAAAAACCTTTGGCAATATCTCTCCGAAGAAAAGCAGGAGGAAAGTAATGACTATTGCTTCAACTATGAATCCGATAACAGGTTCCGAACTAAAATCAAATAATTTTGAACTGATGAAAGCAGCCAGAAGGACAATTGTAACATTGATCGTGTTATTTGCAACAAGTATCGTACTTAGTAATTTTTCTGGCATGCCATAGAGCCTCAGGACTGTCTGAGGCCTGTTTTGCTTATCATTCCGAAGCTTCTCAATATCTTCCGGCCTGAGGGAGAAATATGCTACTTCTGAAGCAGATGCGAGCCCTGATGCAAATAAAAGGATAGCCAGTATTAAAAATCCGATAATTATTTTTAAATCAACCGGATTAACGATCACAACTGACAAAAGTCCAAAACAACTAAGCGAATATGCCGGTTCCAAAAGAACTTAATTTAGTTAATAAATTTAGAATGGCAGATCATCTTCATCCTGACCTAATTGGGGTTCATCACTGAATGTGCCGCCTGGTCCGGATTCACTGCCATCCATTATGTTAATATTATTCCATTCTCCGTAACTGGTATTTTTTACTGCCTTGTTTTGAATATCATCGGGTTCATTAATCCCGTTAACCGGTCCGGTTCTTGCCAGGGATTCTTTACCGGCAACATCAGTTTGAGAAGAATAAGAGCCAGGGGACTGTTTTTTATCAAGTACCATTAATGTATCAGCGAGTATCTCGGTAATGTATTTGTTGTTTCCCTCCTTGTCGACATAGGATCTGGTTTTTATCTTACCGACAAGATAGACTTGTGTCCCTTTTTTGATTGTTTTTTCTGCAACTTCAGCAAGCGCACGCCACAAAACAATATTATGCCATTCAGTTGATGTTATTGTTTCGCCCTGCTGATTTGTATATGTTTCGCTTGTTGCCAGTGGGAATGTCGTTTTAACTACGCCTTTGTCGAAATACCTTACGACTGGATCTTTGCCAGCATTGCCAACAAGTATGACTTTATTGATTGACATATAGTTATGAATATTAAGTTAATACACCTAACAGGACTATAAAGTTATAGAAAAAAACCTCTTTCTGCAATTATGGAAGGATTTAAAGGTTATTATGCAATATAATCAATATATTATAATTTTTATTACCAGCAGCTCCAAAACCAGAAACTTTGAAAAGACAACTTTGAAAGGATGAATGAAATATTCCTTTCTCTTTTGTAATTAAGTCAATAATAAAATATTATAAAAAAATTTATTCCTTAAGTGTTTCTTTTTAAACAAATAATATTTCTATATTTGCAGGGTTGAAAAAAAGATACTCAAAATAATTTGTTGAATTTATTAAACTTCAAGCAAAATGACTAAAGCAGATGTTGTAAATGAAATTGCCAAAAGTACTGGTATTGAAAAGGTAACTGTTCAGAAAACAGTCGAAGCCTTTATGGACACTATAAAACAGTCGATGATCGCTGGTAATAATGTTTATCTCAGAGGTTTCGGAAGCTTTATTGTTAAGAAAAGAGCAAAGAAAACTGCAAGGAATATTTCCAAGAATACTACTATCATAATTCCTGCTCACAATATCCCGGCTTTTAAACCGGCCAAATCATTCATTAATAAAGTAAAAACTAACGTTAAGAACTAATCCTTTATGCCAAGCGGGAAAAAGAGAAAAAGACATAAAATGGCTACCCACAAGCGGAAAAAACGTTTGCGGAAGAACAGACATAAGAAGAAGAAGTAACAGATTATAGGGTAGTCTACAATTAACGAACTAAACCTAAAGGTCCGGTGATCTTTAGGTTTGTTGTATATGGGTGTCGGGGATTGATAGTGATGTATTACCTATGATTTAATACAAGTGGCAAATAAGGATCTGATCATCGATGTTGGGGATACTGAGATCTCTCTGGCATTACTGGATGACAAGCAGTTAGTTGAACTAAATAAGGAAAAGCGTAACATAAAGTTCTCTGTCGGGGATATTTACCTTGGAAAGGTAAAAAAGATTATGCCCGGACTTAATGCAGCTTTTATAAATGTTGGTTACGAGCGTGACGCCTTTCTTCATTATCTTGATCTGGGTGCGCAGTTTAGGACCCAGCAAAAATATTATGCTTCAGCGCTTCAGAGGCAGGGTAAGGTGACTTCTGTCCATAAATTCAAACCTGAATCCGATATAGATAAAGATGGCAAGATCACTGATGTGCTCACTCAGGGACAGACAGTAATAGTCCAGATAACAAAAGAACCGATTTCAACAAAAGGGCCAAGGCTTGCATCTGAAATTTCTCTTGCAGGAAGGAACCTTGTTCTGATACCATTCTCTGATAAGGTCTCAATTTCATCAAAGATCGAGAATATTGAAGAGAAAAATCGCCTGAAGACTCTTTTACAGAGCATTAAGCCCCGTAATTATGGGATAATTGTACGTACGGCAGCTGAAGGAAAAAAAGTTGCCGTGCTTGATGCCGAGTTACGTGAACTGGTAAGGAAATGGGAATCTGCCTTTTCTTCAGTTAAAAAGGAGATCAAAACGCCCAGACTCTTTATAGGAGAGATGAACAGAACAACTGCTATGGTACGTGATATGCTTAACGTGACTTTTAACAGCATTCATATAAATGATCATACTCTCTTTGAGGAAGTCCGTTCATACATCAAAGAGATAGCTCCGGAAAAATCAGGAATAGTAAAACTGTTTAAAGGTACTATTCCGATATTTGATCATTTTGGCATCAATAAGCAGATCAAGGCACTTTTTGGTAAAACAGTTTCCTTCAAGCATGGGGCATATCTTATTATAGATCACACTGAAGCTCTGCATGTAATTGACGTAAACAGCGGGAACCGCTCAAGGACAGGGAATGACCAGGAACTTAATGCCCTTGAGGTCAATATGGAAGCAGCAACTGAAATAGCCCGGCAACTGAGACTAAGGGATATGGGCGGAATCATTGTGATCGATTTCATTGATATGCAGACAAACGAAAATAAGCATTTGCTCTATGAAAGGATGAAAGAGCTGATGGCTAGCGACAGGACTAAACATAACATACTTCCGCTCACCAAGTTCGGTCTTATGCAGATAACAAGGCAGAGAGTCAGGCCGGAGATGAAAATCATTACGGATGAAAAGTGTCCGGCCTGCCAGGGTACTGGTGAAATTAAACCGACAATACTTTTCACCGATGAGCTTGAAAGTATGCTGGCTTTCATTGTTGGCAAGATAAAAACAAAGAAACTTTTTTTAAATGTCCATCCTTTTGTGGCTTCTTACCTGACTAAGGGATTATTCCCGGTCTTCCTGAAATGGAATCTGAAATACAAAATAATAATCAAGGTACAGGCTGCTACCTCGTATCATATGCTTGAGTACCATTTTTACGACAGGTTTGAAAACGAGATAGACCTTCCTTAGCATCATAACTTCCCGGGCAGATTCTCTGCTGAACATTTTCTGTCGTCTTTTGTTTTTATCTTTTGTTACTTTTGGGAAAAGAAAAATAATAACTATGCCTGGCAAAAGAATTCTTGTCATCCCCCTGATCATTATGTCCCTGACTCTTCAGGCTCAGATATTTGATCCTGTAACATGGGAATTCGGTTATGAAAAGAAAGGAGAGGGGAATTATGAACTTATAATAACTGCCTTCATTGAGAAAGGATCTCATATTTATTCGATGGATACCCCTGAAGGCGGACCCATCCCCACATCCATAACGATCAATACTTCAGATAATTTTAAATCCGAAGGGGAAGCTTATGAGGCTACAGCGCCTAAGGAAGTGTTTGATGAAGCTTTCGGCCTTACGATAAAATCACACAGTAACAAAGCTGAGTTCAGGAAGAGAATAATATCATCATCTGCTTCTTTTACTGTTGATGGCATTGTGTCATACATGGCTTGCAATAATGTAACGTGTTCACCGCCAAAAGATGTAGATTTCAGCATCAGGATAGGAGAGGCCGGAAGTATATCTGATTTGGCATCTCCTGGCATAACGTCTTCAAAACCAGCAAGAAAAGGTTTGCTCAGCTTTTTTCTGATATCTATGCTTGCCGGATTTGCAGGCATACTGACCCCATGTGTTTTTCCGATGATACCGCTTACCGTGGCCTTTTTTTCACAGGGTTCTGATACAAAGGCGAAATCTTTTCTGAAAGCTGGCATATTCGGGCTTTCAATAATTCTGATCTATTCATCCCTGGGGATAATAGTGTCGCTTACTAGTGCCGGTGCAGGATTTGCATCTGCTCTCAGCACCCACTGGATACCCAATATTATATTCTTTACCCTGTTTGTGATTTTTGCGGTTTCTTTTTTTGGTGCTTTTGAGATAGTGCTTCCATCAAAATGGGCTACCGGCTTTGACAACAGGGTTGACAGGGGAGGAATGCTTGCTGCTTTTTTCATGGGATTGACAACAGTTATAGTATCATTTTCCTGTACGGGCCCCATAGTAGGAGCGCTTCTTGTTGAAGCAGTATCGGGAGATGTATTAAAACCAACAATCGGGATGTTCGGTTTCGGACTTGCCTTTGCACTGCCATTCACGCTCTTTGCGGTTTTCCCGTCAATGCTTGGTAAGATGGCAAAATCAGGCGGATGGCTGAATTCCGTCAAAGTAGTACTTGGTTTCATTATGCTGGCCTTCAGCATGAAATTTCTTTCAACAATTGATAGTGTTTATAGCCTGGGATTGATTTCAAGAGATCTGTTCCTTTCTGTCTGGATTGTGCTCTTTACACTTATGGGGCTTTATCTGATGGGCAAAATAAAGCTGGCGCATGACAGCGGTCCGGATCATATCGGGGTTTTCAGACTTTTTTTAATTATAGCTGTTTTTACTTTTGTGGTTTATATGATCCCGGGCCTGTTCGGAGCTCCGCTTAAAGGATTATCAGCTTTTCTGCCTTCCCAGAGATCTTCCTGGTTCAGCAACAGGGAGAAAGCTCCGGTAAATGCTGCTTCTTCAACACCATTCTTTCAGGAACTTAAAATTAGTTCGCAATGTTTCGAACCAAAATACGCCGATAAATTCGAAATGCCGTTTGGATTAACAGGTTATTTCGATTATGAGCAGGGACTTGCATGCGCAAAAGAACAAAATAAACCGGCTTTGCTTGATTTCAAAGGACATGCCTGCGCCAATTGTAAACTGATGGAGGCAAAGGTCTGGTCAGATCCTGAAGTACTCAGGAGACTGCGCGACAATTTTGTGATAATTTCACTTTATGTTGACGACAGGACCCAGCTTCCTGAAAATGAATGGATCGTATCAGCGATAGATGGAAAACAGAAGAAGACAATAGGAAAACAGAATGAAGATCTTGAGATAACTAAATTCAGGACCAATTCCCTTCCCCTTTATGTTATAACCGACTTTGAAGGTAATCCCCTCAATGAACCGATGATAACCAACCTTAATATCGGGGAATATAAAAACTGGCTTGACGACGGATACAGGAATTTCTCAGAAGCATCATACGGGAAATGACCAGAGTACTTTTCTGCTGATTTTCATCCACCCAGAACATTGTTTTATGGACTCTTTCAGGGGGTTCATGAAAATGGGGTTTATTATTATTGCTTTTTGATAAAAATAAGTATACTTTTACATTAAGTGTCAATCAGATCAATAGTAATCGTTTTAAAATGAGACGGTTTGTATTGTTTATTTTAGGCTCATTTCTTTTTATTCCGGTAATGTCACAGGTTGCCAGGCAGGATGTTATTACCAGTGCCGGAGGCTATAACAGTGCAGCAGGTGTCTCACTGAGCTGGACTCTTGGTGAAATGATAGTTCCGACTTTTTCCTCATCCAACCTGATACTGACTCATGGTTTTCAGCAGCTGATAATAACCCCTGTACAGAAAAATCTTGAATCTCTTGTAAAGATTACGATATATCCGAATCCTGCAGTTGATGTTATCAACCTGCTTTTAGATAAAACCCTTGAAGGAGAAATTGAAATAGCTGTTATTGATTATATGGGCAGGCTTGTAAGAACTGATTTTATGGAAGCATTCATGATTGAGAAACAGATCAATATGCAGGATCTGCCGGGTGGCATCTATTTCCTGAGAATTACGGAAGGCAGATTAAGTAACATATATAAGATTGTGAAACTTTGAAGAAGTTTTTACAGTCCAAAACAAATTTTCTATTGTTTTCACTGAGTACCCCCTGTTCTTCAGAGGGTTTTTGCTTTCTGCCCTTATCCTGCAATGGACTGATCATACTCGTGGAACTATTTGCTCCGGGGAGGGCTGACAATAACAGCATGTTATAACTATGTAAATGGAGCATATTTAATTAAAGGTGTGTTAATTAAAGTTAAATAAAAGAACAATTTTAATCAAGCAATTCAAAATTATTATATTGTATTAATTCACATAGGACCAGGCATGAAAAACAACATTTTGATTTTTCTTTTTGTTTTAATCTTTTCTTCATGCGGAAATACTGAGAATAATCTTTCCAAAAAGGCAGACAGGATTCATAGAAAGATTCTTACTGTTGATATGCATTGTGATACCCCTTTAAATCTGGTAGGATCTGATTTTGATCCTGGAAAAAGGAATAATGAGGGTTGTGTTGATTTTCCAAGGATGATTGAAGGTGGTCTCGATTCAGAATTCTTTGCAATATTTATCAGTCAGGGTGCCAGGAATGATACTGCATATCAGAATGCTCATAAAACTGCACTAGAGATGTTTGACGCGATTCATAAAAGCCTTGAGAAAAACTCTGCTCTGGCTGAGCTGGCACTGACTCCTGATGATGCCCTGAAGATAAAGAAGAAAAAGAAAAGGGCTATATTCATATGCCTTGAGAACGGCTATCCGATTGGCAGGAACCTTGACCGTATAAGGGAGTACTATGATCTGGGGGCAAGATATATAACTCTTTGTCATTCAGGAAATAATGATATATGTGATTCATCAAATGATCCAAGAGGCCCTGAAAACAACGGTCTCTCACCTTTTGGTGAAGAAGTTGTTAAAAAGATGAATGAAACAGGGATGATTGTCGATGTGTCTCACATTTCTGACGAATCATTTTTTGATGTTCTTAAAGTTTCAAAAGCTCCTGTTATAGCATCACATTCATCCTGCCGGGCTCTTTGTTCAAGTCCCCGCAATCTGACTGATGAGATGCTCCTGGCACTCAAGGAAAATGGTGGTGTAATACATATATGTATTTTGAGCAACTTTATCAAAACACCAGAGCCTAATCCCGAACTCAATGCAAAGCTCAAAGAGCATAAAGAGAGTTGGGGAGATATAAAAAAGCTCACGCAGGAGCAGCAGAAAGAGTATCGTTCTCAGAGAAAGGAATTACAGAGCAAATACAAGAGGCTGGCCACCGTAGCTGATGTGGTAGATCATATTGATCATGTTGTTCAGGTAATCGGCATTGATTATGTAGGTATTGGGACAGATTTTGACGGAGGAGGAGCAGTAGAAGGATGCAGTTCGGTAGCAGAAATGAAAAATATCACCCTTGAATTATTAAGAAGGGGATGCTCCAAATCAGATATCAAAAAGATCTGGGGAGCTAATTCAATGAGAGTGTTTCGCGAAGTAGAAGCGATTGCTGAAAAAGACAAGATTTGATCATTAGTTGCTTCGGTTCAATCAGATCCTTACACGCGAGAATCTCAATGAT
Organism: Bacteroidales bacterium; assembly: GCA_035414025.1. Taxonomy (GTDB): domain Bacteria; phylum Bacteroidota; class Bacteroidia; order Bacteroidales; family VadinHA17; genus LD21. Next base: position 47,074 of record DAONXX010000001.1, read on the forward strand.
TTTAAAATCCAGTTGGGCAAGGGCTTGAAGGCTCTCTTACGGAGATCAATATACCATCCGATTTTCTTCAGCACAGGCAGCCTGTGTGATTCAACAAATTCAATCAGGGTTCCGTCAGGATCTTCGATATAAGAAAAATGTCCTGCGGCAGTACCCATGTCAAAGCTGTTTCCTTCAAAACTTTCTTTGCTGTCTACTGTAAACGGGTAGTCTCTGCTTAGGCAATAGCTCTTAAGTTCATCCATTCCCCGGATATCAAAACAAAGATGCATAAATCCGGGATCACCCCAGAAGCGTCCTTCATATTTTTTCTTTCCCGGTTTGCCAACAGAGCTTATCAGTTCAATCTGGCTCTGGCCGAAGACCCTTGAGAACGGGCCGTTGAAGGGCTTCGATGTTTTTAACAAGACCCTTCGGATCTTCTTATCTCCTCCGGGAAGGGATGAGAGATCCGGGAAAACATCGGTTTTATCATATACAACATGACCATAGCCAAGTATGTCTGAGTAAAGGACCCTTGACTTTTCAACATCAGAGACTCCAATTATTACGCCACTGGAACCACCTGTTTCCTTTTTTTCATTAATGAACCAGTTAGTTCCTTCCTCCATCTGGAAAATATTGTCATATGGATCTTTCAGGAAGAATGTTTTCTTTCCTGAGGGATCCTGTTCGGGTTCACCTAAGAGCCTGACATTATTATTTTTCAGGAATGCATAAGCTTTGTCAATGGTTTTTACTTTCATTTTACAGGCTAGTATGCCGGTATCGCCCAGTCTGATCTCTTCCTTTATTTCCTGGGGTTCCCGGTCCTTATACTGCCATATCTCAAATCCTCCTCCACTCTGAAGGTTCAATGCAAGCACAGCACGACGGCTTCTCGGTTTTCCCCCTGTATAGCGCAGCATCAGTCTGGCCTCTGAATCTTCATCAAATATCCGGCAGTCCATTCCAAAATTGCGGATGTAATACTTCCAGGCTTCCTTAAGGTTTTTTACCCCAATCCCTATCTGTTGTATCCCGCAGATCTTATATCCTTTTTTCATTTTGTTTTTTCTTATGTTGATTTTATTTTGTCTCCTATTCTGAAAAACAACCATGGACACAGCCTTCTGATATAAAGCATTATCAGTTCTTTACCTCCGACAAGTATCTCTCTCTTGTTTTTCAGGATACCGCGAATAATAGTTTCAGCGGCTTTTTGAGGTGAAATTCCTTTGTTGAGGCCTTCATCCATCTGACCATGCTCTTTTCCTTCGTGGTTCAAAGCATGATAGGAAATATTGGTTCTTACCCTGCCGGGGATTATAACTGAGGTCCTGATATTATTTTTCTTATTTTCCAGGAAAACTGTTTCAAAAAAACCATGAAGAGCCTGTTTTGAAGCTGAATATGCCGAACGTAGCGGAAAGCCGAAACGTCCCGCAATGCTGCTCGTAGCAGCGATATGTCCGGATTTTTGTCTGATCATATATGGCAATATTGCTTTTGTCAATGCAATAGTTCCGAAGTAATTTATTTCGAATATTTTACGGTCGAGCCACAGGGGGGTTTCATCAGCCCTTGCCCGTTGGCTTATACCTCCGATATTCAACAGGTAGTCTATATTTCCGACCTTATTGATCTGTTGTTCAACAAGGTTTTCAATAGCTGAAGTCTCTGCCAGATCGAAGGGAACGCATATTACATTACTTGCTTTTTCACCGCAGGCTTTTCTGACCCTTTCAAGTCCGGATTCATCATTTGATGATATGATCACTTTAGCACTTCGCTTAACAAATTCATAAACTAGTGCTTCTCCTATGCCGGATGAAGCTCCTGTTATCCAGACATTCTTGCCTTGGAAAGTAATTTTGGTCATGTTTTAAAGCGCTGTTACAATACTTAATAATTCGTCATAATCCCTTTTAAGGTCAATATACTCCTGATTTCGAGTCCGAAGATAGTTTATAATTCGGAATCCACCGATTATTCTCTTTAGTTCAAGATAATAATACCATGAAAAAAGACCGGCAAGCGGTATTGTCAGGAAGATTAATAAAGAAATCCACCAGGGGGAGAAGATAACAAATGTAAGTAACAGAAACAAGGGTGTCAGAATAATAGCAAGAGCAAGGGAAAATCCGAATTTCATTGTACTGTGAAACTGGACATCTTTTATTTTCCTGGTCTGGTAGTTTGGAATTAAAAAGAATGTAAGGTTAAAGATATTACCGTAAAGGAACAGGGGCAGGGAAGCAATAAGCCCGGCGCTTTTGGCCAGGAGCCATCCTGGAGAGTGTTTTTCTTTCGAGAGAAGTCTGTAATCAGTTTTCAGCTCCCCGGCTTTCTGTTTTATTCTGAGGCTGAGAGAGCATATTTTCTTATACAAAGAGAGATTAGTGTTTTTAAGTGCGTTTATCTTATCGATTAATATTTTGTCCCGAAACAGTTTAGGGAACTTCACATCATCGCTGTGTTGTCCGTTGATAAGTGACCTGAGCTCGTCAATAGCTTCATAATCCTCTACCGATTCGATATGCACCATTACTTTTTTCATTTCATCTGAGAGTCTTTTTTTTAGCTTATTCATTGCCATATCATGACTCTTTTTGTAAACCTCATAAAACTCGGAGATCTCAACTGGTTTTCCGAATGCAACGGTAAGAACCTGTCTGTATCTTGTATAGTGGCTAAACTCGAGTCCAACAGGTATGATTTTTATATTCAGATTGAAATCTGATGCTTCATCGGCCTGGAATGCTATTCTGCAGATGCCTTTTTTCAGTTGTCTCAGTCTCCTGAAGCCTTCATGGTTACCTTCAGGAAGTATTACAAGACCATTTTTATTACGTAATACACTGATAGTTTTTTTAAATATCTCCTCGTTGCCCTTAAGGGAATTGAATCCGTCCCTTATTCTGAATACAGGCAGCATTTTCAGGTAATAAAGTATTGAGGATACGAATTTCTTTTTGAATATATCGGCACGCATAAGGAAGACAGGCTGGGTTTTCAGGGTGTTGTAGACTATTGCCAGAGCATCCATCAGGGCATTCTGATGATTTGGTGCAAAAATAAGGTGGTCGTCAGGATTAAAGTTTTCACGTCCGCTTACGATCACCTTCCTGTAATATACATTATTATGCCAGAAACCTGTAATTTTCCTTATTAATTCATACCCTATGGAATACTTCTCAATGTTTTCCTTACCCATTCCGTGAAAGACTTATTTGCTTTGATTGTGATGATCACAATTCGCGGATTATTGCAATGTATAAAAAATTGATTTATTGAATGGCTAATTACTTTAATATACGTCTTTATACCACTCTGTTACAAATCTTCAAAATGGTTTCTCCATTTATCTATTATTCTTCTTTCTTTTTTTGTAGGGCGTCCTTCCCCTTTTTTTCTGTAACCAAACGGATCAGTACGTTTGAGACTTAGTTTTTCTTTTTCGCTGTCAGGCGTAAGATCTTTCAGGTAACTCTCCACCATTTTAGCGGGGATCCTGTTTGAAAGAGGTTTGATCACCCTGTAGGAATACATTACCGGAGGCTTTCTTACGGTAATGATTTCATTTCCTTCAATATTCTTTGATGGCTTAACCGGGTTGCCGTTTACAAGTATCCTTCCCATCTTGCAGGCGCTGGTAGCCTGTCCTCTGGTTTTATAGATCCTGACTGCCCAAAGGTATTTGTCTATTCTTACAGCCTGGACAAGGTTGTCGTTCATCTGGCAGGTAAAAGATTATGCTGTGTTGTTTTTCTCCGGTGCTTGCTTTATCGCTTCCTTTGCCGGCACTTTACCTTCTTTATTGTATGCGGTCATTGTAAGTTCGGCGCCCACTGTGCAGAATGATTTTATCATTTCAATTACTATCCTTATCCTTTCCCGCAGGAAATCAGTTTCTTCCCTGTCCCATTTTCCCAGCACATAATTGACCTGTGCTCCTTTTGGGAATCCATTGCCGATGCCTATTCTGACACGCGCATATACGTTTGTTCCAAGAACTGAATTTATGTGAGCGAGTCCATTATGGCCTCCATCACTGCCTTTGGCTCTCATCCTGATGCTTCCCAGGGGAATAGCCAGATCATCGACAATAACAAGGAGATTTTCTACAGAGACCTTTTCTTTGTTCAGCCAGTATCTTACAGCGTTTCCGCTTAAATTCATGAATGTTGATGGCTTAAGGAGGACCAGTGTCCGGCCTTTGAATTTTGTCCTTGAAACATAGCCATAGCGTTTATCATCAAATGAAACTCCTGCTTCTGAAGCAAATGTATCAAGAACTGTAAAACCAATGTTATGCCGGGTGTCAGAATACTCGTCACCAATATTACCCAGGCCAACTATAAGATATTTCATTGTGCCTGATAAATTAAAGAAGGATTAAGATTTCTTTTCTTTATCCTTGTCTTCAGCAACTTCTTCTTCAGCAGTTTCTTCTTCAGCAACTTCTTCCCCTTCAGTCTTGAGAGCTACACGTGAGGAAGCAATAGAGACGACAGTTGTAACCTTCGGATCGAGTAATTCTATATTGTCGTAGGCAAGATCACCGACTTTTATTGAATGGTTTATTTTAAGTTCGGAAATGTCAACAGCAAGATTTTCAGGGAGGTGTTCAGCAAGCCCTTTTACCTTCAGATGTCTTCTTTTTACTATCAGCTTGCCGCCTGCTTTTACCCCGGCAGAATCTCCGGTAATAGCTACAGGAATACTTATCACAATAGGCTTGTGATCGTAGGTTTTCATAAAATCCGCATGTATTATCTTGTCTGTCACAGGATGGAATTGTATATCCTGAAGGATGGCATTAATTTCCTGATCGTCAATCAGAAGTTTTACAAGGTGAGCTTCGGGAGTATAAACAAGTTTCTGAAAACTGTTCTCATGAACCTGGAAGTGCAGATTATTTTCCTTGTCATAAATAACACAAGGCACATACCCTTCTTTTCTGATATTTTTCGAGCTTTTCTTTCCAAGGTCTTTTCTGAACGATCCCTTGATTTCTATTGTCTTCATTATTAAAGTATTATTGTGCTACTCATTCCATAAAAGTTAAACGGAACCCATTACACGTTAAATGTTAAAAAAAAACGGATTGCAAATATATTACAAAGGGATTAGAATACAAAATTTGTGCTTATGGAACTATTGTTTGTGACAGCCAGTATTGTTCTGGCGAAGATCTGAGCTATTGAAAGCACTTTTATTTTGTCTGAAGTTTTAGTTAAAGGGACGGAGTCGGTGACTACAAGTTCCTCAATAGCGGAATTATTTATTCTTTCAACAGCATTTCCCGACAGGATGGGGTGTGTGGCAAATGCCCTGATGCTTTTTGCACCCCGTTCCTTCATCATATTAGCAGCAAGCACGATGGTACCTGCTGTATCTATCATATCGTCAATTATTACGACATTCCTGCCTTCCACTTCACCAATTATCGACATTTTTTCTACCGTATTCGGTTTTTTCCGTAGTTTATAACAGAGTACCATTTCAGCCTGAAGGTGCTGTGAATAGGCATTGGCTCTTTTGGAGCCTCCCATATCGGGAGCTGAGACTGTAAGGTCATCAAGTTTCAGGCTCTCAATGTAAGGGGCGAATATTGCTGAACCAAAAAGATGATCTACCGGGACATTAAAGAACCCCTGTATCTGGTCGGCGTGCAGATCCATTGTTATTACCCTGTCAACACCTGCCGTGCTAAGAAGATCGGCCGATAACTTTGATCCAATTGACACTCTGGGCCTGTCTTTACGGTCCTGGCGGGCAAATCCGTAATATGGTATAACTGCAATAACCTTATAGGCAGAAGCTCTCTTTGCAGCGTCTATCATAAGAAGGAGTTCAAAAAAATTATCTGCAGGTGGATTGGTAGATTGAACAATGAAAACCATATCACCTCTGACAGATTCATCAAAACAAGGTTGAAATTCACCATCGTTGAAACAGGTAACTGAACTATTCCCAAGTTCAACACCCAGTTCCTGTACTATCTTCTCTGCCAGCTGTCGTGATGACCTGCAGGAAAAGATTTTCATTGGTGCTTTACCATACATAGATCTGTCTTTTGCTTAATTTATATTGTGCCTACAAAATTAAATAATCCTTAGGACATCAGGAATTTTTTTTCAAATTGTTGATAGTTTCTTCTATGAAACTCAGAATCTCTTCTCTTCCAGTTCGTTTGACTGTTGATGAAATAAATGTTGCGGGCAGGGCTTCCCATATTCCCAGCATTGTACTGTCATATTGCTGAATTGATTTTATCAGGGCCGGCCGGCTTAATTTATCACTTTTTGTGAATACCCTTGCAAAAGGGATCCTGTTTCTTCCGAGCAATTCCATGAATTCAAGGTCAGATTGCTGGGGCTCATGACGTGAATCAATAAGTACAAACAGGCACATAAGAGTTTCCCTCCTTGTTATGTAATCCCAGGTGTTTTTCTGCCACTTTTCCCTTAACTTAATGGGGACTCTTGCATAGCCGTATCCCGGTAGATCTACAAGGTACCATTCTGAATTGATAAGGTAGTGGTTTATAGTTCTTGTCTTACCGGGTTCGGATGATGTTCTGGCCAGCCTTGACCATCCTGTGATCATATTTATAAGTGATGATTTGCCTACATTTGAGCGACCTATGAAACCAAATTCAGGCAGATCGGTTTCCGGGCATTGCTCAAGTGTTTCACTGCTTTTGACAAAACTGGCTGAACGGATCAACATGTCCTTGCTAATTGAGGTCATTATAGGGCAATTCGATCCTCTTGTATACAAGGTTTCTGTTTCCAAATGGGGTAAGCATTGAAGCTATTATTCCGACATAATTCTGACCCGGTTTTCCTGATTTTCTGAGATCGAGCCGGGCAATGCCATCAACTTGTTTTATTGCTTTGTACATGGATGTATCATACATGTTATTAATAAATTCACCCCTGTAAAAATCAACTCTTGTCTTTTTGTCAGACAGTTCAAGCCCGATCCTGTAGATCCCTTTTGAGTTGTATTCATCAGTAACATTGACTACAATTTCAGGATAGTCTCTGAATAATTTGCCGTTAGAATTAAATTCTTCCAGATATGGAGTCCTCTTTCCTTTGCTGAAACCTATTTTTGCCCTTACCTGCCCTCCTCTGTAATATTGGATCTGGATACCGTCTATGGTATCCCTTTTATAGGGGGTTTCCCTGAATATCTGGCCTTCTTTGAAATAGTACCTGCCGGTGTCCTCTCTAATGTCGTTTTCATACCAGAATGTCTGGTACAATTCACCTGACTGGTAGAATGTTTTAGTAAGCCCCTGTCTGACACCATTTTTGAATGTAACTTCTTTTACCTTCAAATTGCCGCTCATATATTGTTTGATCCCTGTATAGCCGGTGTCGGGTACTATTACAGTATCAGTTTCAACAACTGCATTTTGTTTTGAAGTTCCTCTTCCTGAGCAACCGGCGAGGATTACAATCAGGAAAACTGCAAGAGAGATCGGGAATTGTTTCATTGTTTTATGTTTTTTGGTTTCTTTTAGTTCCATTTATAAAAACTTCCAGGATCTTTGCTTCAGGTGATGGTTCAAGGATTACTTCCTTTATCATGGCAGGAAGCAGGATTGTTTCGCCTTTAAGAACCGGTTCGGAATTGCCATTCCATCTTATCAGGAATTCACCCCCGACGCATATGAAGATAACAAATGAATCAATAAACATGTAATCCTTCCGGATGATCTGGTTAAAGTTGATAATGTTTGTAATGAAAAATTCGCAGTTTACAAGGTTTACAGTCTTGTTGACAACAGGAATTTTCTCAATTTTGTTGCTTCCCGTTGCGTTGAAATCAATGGCATCAAGAGCCAGATCAGTATGAAGCTCTCTCGGCTTGCCGTCATGCCCCACCCTGTTCCAGTCTGAGATCCTGTATGTTATATCGGAGGTCTGTTGTATCTCAACAAGTATATTGCCGGCTCCAATTGCATGTATCCTGCCTGCAGGTGTAAAAAACACATCGCCGGGCTTTGTCTTCTCAGCATTAAGGAGTCCGGCAAGTTCGCCTGAGTTAAGTGCATCAAGGTATTCCTCCCTGGAGTAAGGTTTTTTAAACCCTGTATATATTTTTGAATCAATACCGCTCTCAAGAACATACCACATCTCTGTCTTCCCATAAGCCCTGTGCCTGTCTTTTGCCATCTTGTTACCGGGATGAACCTGTATTGACAGGTCTTCTCTTGCCTCAATCAATTTTATCAGAAGAGGAAATTCATTGCCGAACTTATCAAAAATGATATCTCCGGTAAGATCTCCCATGTAGACTTCAATCAGTTCCTCTATATTATTGCCTGAAAGGAATCCATTGCTTACAAGCGACAAGTTGTCCTTTACGGCAGATAATTCCCAGCTTTCCCCGTATATCACTGAAGGATCGGCTTTTTTGTGCAGATTATTGACAAAGTAGGTACCTCCCCATATCCTCTCTTTCAGGATACTTTCAAATTTTAGCGGGTATAATTTTGACATAATATTTACAGTGTAAGTCAAACATCATTTTGAAGGAAGCAGTTACTTGATAAATAATTGCTTTTTTTGTAACTTTAATTTATACAAATTTACAAATAAATGCTTATTGTTGGAATAGCAGGAGGAACTGGTTCAGGTAAAACCACAGTTGTAAATAAATTACTGAATATGTTCCCCAATGGTGGTGAGGTGATTGTTATACCTCAGGACGCATATTACAGGGATAACGGACATATATCGCCGGAAGAGAGGCAGAAGATTAATTTTGATCATCCTGATTCTCTTGAATTCAGTCTGCTTATTGACCACCTGGAGCAGCTGAAAAAAGGTAACGCTGTTGAAATGCCTGTTTGTTCATATCTGACCTGTCTGAGGTCTGAAGAAACAATAACAGTTAAACCGGCCACTGTTGTAATTGTGGAAGGCATACTTATTCTTGCAGACGAGGGTCTGAGAAAGATGTTCGATATAAAAGTCTTTGTTGATGCCGATGCCGATGACCGTCTTGGGAGAGTGATTCAAAGGGATATTGCAGAAAGAGGCAGATCGCTGCAAATGGTGCTTGAACGTTATCACGATACTGTTAAACCTTCGCATCTTCAATTCATCGAACCTTCAAAAAGATATGCTGACCTAATCATTCCGCGCGGCGGAGAAAATGAAGTTGGAATAGAGGTGCTTGTTTCAATAATAGAGAAACATCTGAATAAAAAAAACCGGAAAAATGCTTGATAACATAAAGGTAGAAGACATTCTTTTTTTAGACATTGAAACTGTTCCCGAGGCTCCTTCAGTGGATCTGCTTGACCCGCTGAAGCAGAAATTGTGGGACAAGAAATCGAAGCAGTTCAGGAATCCTGATCAGTCTGCAGCGGATGTTTTCGAGAGAGCGGGAATATATTCAGAATTTGGCCGTATAATATGCATCTCGGTGGGATTCATAAAGGAAAAAAACCCATTCAGTCTGAGGATCAAATCTTTCTACGGTGATGATGAGAAAAAAATCCTTTACGAATTCTCGGCGATGGTTACAAGGTTTTCGAAATTAAAGAGAGATGCTCAGCTTTGTGCACATAACGGGAAGGAGTTTGACTTTCCTTACATTGCAAGGCGTATGATAATAAACCGGCTTGAGATACCCGGGATACTGAATAATGCAGGCAAGAAACCGTGGGAGATTAAACTGCTTGACACTATGGATCTGTGGAAATTCGGCGATTATAAGAGCTATACATCACTTAGCCTGCTTACTGCCGTACTTGGAATACAGTCTCCAAAAGACGACATTGACGGGAGCATGGTTGCTGATGTTTATTACAGGGAGAAGAATATTGAACGGATCGTCAGATATTGTGAGAAAGATGTTCTTGCAATAAGCCAGGTTCTCCTGCGATTCATGAATCTGCCTGCAATACCGGAGGACCGTGTCGAATCCGTTACTATATGGTCATAAACTCAGTTTCATGGAAAACCATGATAATGCAGCCATTCAGTCGGCAAGCTGACGCTTGTACATCTGGATGGTATTTTCAAGTCCCAGATACAATGCGTCAGAGATAAGTGCATGACCAATCGATACTTCAAGTATCCAGGGGATGTTTTTATAAAAGTAATTCAGGTTGTCAAGGTTCAGATCATGCCCCGCATTAATGCCCAGTCCTAAATCTCTGCCAAATTCTGCTGCCCTGATGTAAGGTTCAATTGCTTCAGCGGCATTACTGCTGAATCCTGAAGCGTATGGTTCAGTGTAGAGCTCAATCCTGTCAGTACCGGTTATGGCGGCATTCTCAATGTTTACAAGTTTTGTATCGACAAAGAGAGAAGTTCTTATTCCTTCCTTTTTAAAAGTTGATACAATGTCCGTAAGAAAATTTCTGTTCCTCAGGGTGTCCCATCCGGCATTGGAGGTGATAGCATCATGTTTGTCGGGGACAAGTGTTACCTGATGCGGTTTCACTGAAAGAACAAGATCGATGAAACTATCGGATGGGTTGCCTTCAATATTGAATTCGGTTTTTATTATCGGTCTTATATCAAGAACATCTTTATATCTGATATGTCTTTCATCGGGCCGGGGATGGACAGTGATACCATCAGCGCCGTAAATCTGGCAGTTTATTGCTGCATTCAGCACATTGGGTATATTCCCACCCCGCGCATTACGCAGGGTGGCAATTTTATTTATGTTTACACTTAGCTTTGTCATAAAATAATCCTTTCAATTTTCCGTACTGTCATGTGTAATAAAACCGTTCTCAAATTTTGGCAAGTTATAAAATGAATTTTATAATTGTTGAGTCTTAATTACATATGTGTTTCATAATGCAAAAATAATAGAACTGTCTTTTTTTTATTACTTTAGTTGAAAATTATACGGAAATGGTAGCAGTTGATCTGATATCTCAGAATATTCCTCCTCTCAAGACTTCCGATACAGGCCAGACAGCATTGAACCTGATGGAGATATTCAGGATATCGCATCTGCCTATTGTAAACAATCAGGATTTTCTCGGCCTCATCTCCGACAACGACATATACGACATGAATCAGCCGGAAGAATCTATTGGTAATCATGAGCTTACATTATTAAAGCCATTTGTGACCAGCGATCAGCACCTTTTTGAGGTTATTGGCCTTGCGTCGCGCCTGAAACTGACTGTTGTTCCTGTTCTTGACAGTAATAATCATTATAAGGGTGTTGTAACAACCCTGGATCTGATTCATCATATCGCCGGTGTATCTTCAATGGAGCAACCAGGCGGGATAATAGTACTCGAAATTACGGAAAGAGATTATTCTCTTGCCCATATTGCTCAGATAATTGAAAGCAATAATATAAAGGTGCTGAGCATGTATATCACTTCTCCGGCAGATTCGACAAGGCTTGAGGTTACCCTGAAAGTGAACAGTACAGATCTTGCTTCAGTGCTCAGAACCTTTGAACGGTATAACTACGATTTAAAGACCTGGATAACGACTGATGATTCACTCGACCGTTTCTATTCGGAGAGATTTGATCTGCTGATGAAATATTTAAACATGTAATCTGTTATGCTACAAAGAGTTGCTGTTTTTGGCAAAGATGATAATGCAAAGACAAGAAATGCAGTACAAACATTGATTTCCGAGTTCAACAGGAGAGGCATCGGGATACTGATCAATCAGAGACCGGGAGGGATCGATGCTGGCTATAAAGGAGATATAGAAGTTTTCAACGATGTTTCATCCTTACAGAATCTTCCCGGTTTGATATTGAGTGTGGGAGGAGACGGGACTTTTCTTGAGACAGTATTGAGGGTGAAGGACCTTGGCATACCTGTGGCTGGTGTAAATACGGGCCGGATGGGATTTCTTGCAAATATACCTAACGAAGACCTGGGAAAGTCAGTTGATCAGTTGTGCAACAATGAATATGAACTGATTAGCCGGTCGATGCTTGAGATTTCGCATCCGACGGATCTCTTTGAAGGTGAATCGGCAGTGGCTTTGAATGAGATTACAATGCAGAAATCGAACGTGAGCATGATAACTATTCATGTATATGTGGATGATGAATTTCTTAACACCTACTGGACTGACGGGTTGATAGTTTCGACTGCAACAGGATCAACTGCATACAATCTGAGTGTTGGAGGACCAATATTATCTCCGGAAGATGAAAGTATTATTATTTCACCGATATCGCCTCATAATCTGACGATAAGACCAATAGTCCTTTCCGGCAGCAGTAAACTCAGAATGGTACTTGAGGGAAGAACGAATGAATTTCTTGCCACATGCGATTTCAGGTTCAGGAAACTGCCTATAAGCGAAAGGATAAGCATAATAGGAAGTGCCATAAAACTAAAGACTGTAATGCTTAAGGGAAGAGGTTTTTACAGCACTTTGAGAAACAGGCTTATGTGGGGGATCGATAGAAGGAATTAAATTTTATTTCCGGTATTATCTTTGCCCGATAATGGATTAATATTGTTATAGTTTGTAATTTTATTCTGTATTATTACTTGCTCTAATTTTTAGATTATTATATTTGTATCAGCAACCAAAAATGCATATTATGAAAAGGCTCCTTTTAACAATATTGCTCTTTTGCCTTGTCGTTCCATTTTCACAAGGTCAGTTATGGAGAATGAGAAGATGGGAGCTGTCGGCAGGCGCAGGGCCATCATTCTTTTTCGGAGATATCGGAGGCTATTCCAGAACGAAGAATTTCCTGGGATTCCGCGACATAACCTATCTTCAGACACGATTTGATATAAACGGTAATTTCAAATACCGGATCACCAGAGTTGCTAACCTCAGGTTAAGCATGACTTATGCAATGCTTAATGCCACTGACGTAAGGGGATCAAATGAAAACAGAGAATACCAGTCAACAACATCTCTTTTTGAACCGGCTCTGATAGGGGAATATTATTTTATCAAGAACAGGGCTGAAATGAGTTATCTTTTCATTAAAGGAAGAAGGAGTTTCTTTTCCCAGATATTGAGGTCTCTGGATTTTTATGCTTTTGCAGGCATAGGGGGAGCTGCTTTCAATGTTGAACCGAATGAAGCACTTCAGGCCCGTGATATGCCCACAAGCGGATTTGCTGCCGTAGTGCCTGGCGGTGTTGGAACAACACTGATCTATAATCCAAATCTCAATTTCGGACTGGAATTCGGAGGTCGGTATGCATTTTCCGATTTTCTTGATGGCTATTCTTCACCACAATTTTCCAAGGCAAATGACGTTTATTATTTTTTGAACTTTACATTAACTTATAAGTTGAAGACCGGCCCTCGTGGATGGCCGTCATTCAGATGATAATAAACGGATTGTGTTTTAATGAAAAGAATACCTTGGATCTTCTTTCTGATCAGTTTATCTATTACTGCTTTCGGACAACGTAGTGCTGATTATGGCATTTTTGGCGGTGTCGCTTCTTACCTGGGAGATATAAATCCCGAAAGATTACTCTATTCACCAGGTCCGGCAGGGGGAGTTTTCTACAGGTATAATCTTCACCCCAGGCAGGCTTTAAGGGCTAATATTTTCTACGCAGGTGTCAGGGCAGATGATCTTGATTTTGAAAACAGTTACCAGCAAAGCAGGAATGAATCTTTTTCCGGATCAGTAGGGGAAATCGCTATCCAGTTTGAATTTAATTTTCTGCCATATACAACACAAGGTAAACTATGGGATTTTACACCCTATATTGCTGCAGGTGCAGGTCTTGCTTATTTTAATTCCAAATACCAGTCTTTTGAGCCTGTTATACCATTTTCAATGGGTTTTAAAGTGAATATTTATAAAAATATGGGTCTGGAGATCGAATATGGTTTTCGTAAATCTTTTTATGATAACTTTGACGGTCTTAACGATATGATAGCTCCGGCTGATTATGGATTGATCCATAATAATGACTGGTATTCGCTGTTAGGTGTTGCATTTACATGGAAGATCTACAGTAAGATGACCGGATGTCCGGCCTATAATGACGTGGATGGTAAGAGAAAACGCTGAATTATGTCATTGCGACAGGAAATTGATCAATCAAAGCTTCCGGCCCATGTGGCAATTATAATGGACGGGAACGGACGTTGGGCCCTTGATCATGGTAAAAGCAGAATATTTGGACATCATCAGGGTGTCGAATCTGTCAGGAAGGTTATTGAGGCTGCCGTAGAGATTAATTTAAAGTTTCTTACTCTTTATGCATTCTCTACGGAGAACTGGGAACGCCCTGATGATGAGGTAACAGCATTGATGGGAATTATGATGCAGTCGCTGAATGACGAGACTGAAACTCTTTTGAAAAACAATATTAAGCTGACAGCCATAGGCGATCTCGACAGACTGGATGCCGAGGTAAGGAACAAGTTGTCCGAAACAATAGAGATGACTTCTGTTTCTACCGGCCTCAGACTTGTTGTAGCCTTAAGCTACAGCTCCAGGTGGGAAATATTAAGGGCTACCAGAAGAATAGCATCTGAAGTGAAAGAAGGAGTCCTGGATGTTAATTCAATTGATGATGCTCTGTTTGGGAAATATCTTTGTACTGCAGATTTACCGGATCCGGATCTCGTAATAAGAACAAGCGGAGAAAAAAGGATAAGTAATTTCCTTTTATGGCAGAGTGCTTATGCAGAATTTTATTTCACTGACATACTTTGGCCTGATTTTGGTAAGGATGATTTTTACAATGCTTTAATAGACTTCCAGAAAAGGGAAAGAAGGTTTGGAAAAACTAGTGAACAGATATCGGAAAAATGACATTATGAAGAGGAGGATAGAATTCAAGAAAGCTATTTTGGGACTTTTTCTGGTTACGATAGGAATGTCGTTATTTTCGCAGGGGAAAGAAGAAATCTATGACTATTCAAGATCAAACAGTTATATCGTAGGAGGTGTAACAGTTTCAGGTATCAGATTCCTGGACATGAATGCCATTATCGGATTGTCAGGTATTAAAACAGGCCAGGAAGTATACATACCGGGTGAAGAGATAAAGAATGCAGCACAGAAATTATGGCAGCAGGGACTGTTCTCAGATGTCAGGATCACTATCGACAGTCTGAAAGCCGACACGGCATTCATTAATATCTTCCTTCAGGAGCGCCCCCGCCTGTCATCACTTAGATTTAATGGCCTGAAAAGCTCTGAATCGCAGGATATTACAGAAAAAATAAATTTCCCAATCGGTTCGCAGGTAACCTCCTATATAATTGAGAATACAAGGAAGATCATTCTGGATCATTTCATTGAAAAGGGGTTTCTTAATACAACGGTAGAATTTGTTCAGAAAGATGATCCGTCACTGCCTAATAATGTTATCATTACAATTGATGTTGATAAAAAAGCGAAAGTCAGGATTGGGGAGATAACATTTGCCGGGAATGAATATTTTGATGAAAAGAAGCTCCGGCGCCAGATGAAGGATACGAAAAAAAAGAATCTCAACTTTTTTAAGCCTTCGAAATTCATCGATGAAAAGTTCGAGGATGACAAACAAAAGCTCATTACCTTTTATAATGATAATGGATTCAGGGATTTTGAGATTGTATCAGATTCAATTTATACAATTTCTGAAGACAGGGTTGGTCTGCAGTTAAGAGTTGATGAAGGCAATCAGTATTTCCTTAGGGATGTTGAGTGGGTAGGTAACAGTGTTTACAGGAAAGAAGATCTCGAGAGAGTTTTCAATGTAAAAAAAGGCTCCGTTTACAACCAGTCACTTATTCTTGACAGGCTGACGGGTGCAAGCGGCGCTGAGGATGCGGTAAGCAATCTTTACCTGGATTACGGATATCTTTCTTCACAACTGAACCCTGTTGAAGCCAAAATCGAAAATGACTCCATAGATCTTCAGATAAGGATCTATGAAGGCGATCAGGCATATTTAAATGATATCCTGATAAACGGGAATACAAGAACAAATGAACATGTGGCCCGCCGGGAACTCTATACCCTGCCGGGCGATCTTTTCAGCAAGGAAAGAATAATAAGATCGATTCGTCAGCTTGGGGTACTTGGGCACTTCGATCCTGAAAAGATTAATCCTACCCCCTTATCTGATATGACTACAGGCAATGTGGATCTTCTTTACAAGCTGGAAGAAAAAGCAAATGACCAGTTTGAGATCTCCGGAGGCTGGGGTGCAGGAATGATGGTTGGGATAATAGGAGTGAGGTTCAATAATTTTGCAATGCGAAATTTCTTTGACTGGAAGGAATGGAGGCCTTATCCCTCAGGTGATGGTCAGTCTTTGAGTATAAGGGCTCAGTCAAACGGAAGATTTTACCAGTCTTATAATGTCTCATTCAGTGAACCCTGGCTGGGAGGGAAAAAACCAAATTCTTTCTCCATTTCAATGTACAAATCACTTATGACAAACGGGAGGAAGAAAAGTTCTCCGGATTATCAGTCTATGATAATAAGCGGAGCATCAGTTGGCTTGGGGAAGAGGCTTCAATGGCCGGATGATTATTTTTCAATATACGGTGAAGTCAATTACCAGCGCTATAATCTTAATAAATACAGTTACTACCAGTTCCTTTTTGAATCAGGTGAGTCAAATCTGTTCAGTGTTACCGGAAGGCTTTCCAGATATTCGGTTGGACCGAATCTTATATACCCGAGAAGCGGATCGTCATTTACATTATCACTTCAGCTAACTCCTCCTTATTCTACAATAAGCGGACAAAATATGGCTGGTAAATCCGATGAAATAAAATATAAATGGATCGAATTCCATAAATGGGTGTTTAAATCGGAAAGTTATTTCCCGATGTCAAGGGATGACAAACTTATATTAAGTGCCCGTTTTGCCTTTGGCTATCTGGGGCATTATAATAAGGATATAGGGCATTCGCCATTTGAGAATTTTTATATCGGCGGTGATGGCATGACGGGATATAGCTTTTATGGCAGGGAAATTATAGCAATGAGAGGATACACAAACGGATCGCTTACCCCTGTCGACATAAAATCGGGAGCTCCGTCTGGAAATGTTTACTCCAAGCTTACATTTGAACTTAGATACCCTGTGTCGCTCAATAACCAGGCTACAATTTATGGTCTTGCCTTTCTTGAAGCCGGAAGGGCCTGGATGGAACTGAGAGATTATAATCCCTTCAGGATGAACAGGGCTGCAGGTATAGGACTGAGAGCCAATCTTCCCATGTTTGGACTTCTCGGAGTTGACTGGGGCTACGGCTTTGATGAAGTGCCAACAGGTGCAAAAGACGCAAATAAATCACAATTTCATTTTGTTATAGGTCAGCAGTTTTAAAAGTTAAGATTTGAATCATGAAAAAATCAATAATTATTATAGGATTATTCGTTTTGTCCACAGCTATAGCTGTCGGGCAGAAGTATGGGTTTGTTGATTCGGAATATATAAGGAAAAATATACCGGCTTTTTCAACAGCACAGGAACAGCTTGATAAGCTTTCGCAGCAATGGGAAAAGGAAGTTGCTGACGGATATTCTGTTGTTGAGCAGATGTACAAGTCCTACCAGAATGAGGTTCCGCTGCTCTCACAGGAGATGAAGACTAAACGTGAAGAAGCAATCATAAATAAGGAAAAGGAAATAAAAGAGCTTCAGAATAAGTATTTCGGGATGGAAGGCGAACTCTTTAAAAAGAGAGAAGAACTTGTAAAACCGATTCAGGATGAAATACTGAAAGCTATCAGGGATATTGCAGTTGAAGGAAGTTATACAGTTATTTTCGACTCAGCGGCAGGAGGAAATATTCTTTTCGCAAATCCCAAATTTGATATTAGTGATCAGGTACTTGAAAAATTAGGTTATAATAATTAAATAACTACTTTTGTAAAAATTATAAAGATATTATGATGAAAAGGATAATAGGTTTAGCAGCAATTATAATATTAACAGCTTTTACAGTTAACGCTCAGTCTTTTAAGTTCGGTCACATAGACAGTGATGAACTTATTCAGGCTTTACCTGAATTTGATTCAGCTAATATACAGCTTGAGAATCTTCAGAAAGAACTTATTAACACTCTTGAGCTTATGTCGGTTGAATTGAATAACAAAAGCGAATCTTATAATAAGGAAAGCAAGAATCTTACAGATATAGTAAGACAGACGAAGGAACAGGAACTTATCGACCTTAACAGAAGGATCCAGGAGTTCCAGACCAATGCACAGGCACAGCTTCAGAACAGGCAGATCGAACTTTTGCAACCGATCTATGCCAAGGTAGATAAAGCCCTTAAGGATCTCGGTAAAGAGAATGGCTTCATCTATATTTTTGACATTTCAAAAGGAAGTCTTGTGTTTTTTGATGAGACAAAAAGCACAGATGTCCTGTCTCTTGCCAAAGCCAAACTTGGATTGAAATAACTTTTATACCCGATATTTATGACCATCAGCCAACAGGTTGATGGTCATTTTTTAATTTATTCTTTAAGTGAAAAACCGGCCAATAGGTATTTTTGATTCCGGTGTCGGAGGACTTACAGTAGCTCATGCGGTCAAGCAATTACTCCCAGGAGAGAGCATTGTATATTTCGGAGATACCGCTCACCTTCCTTACGGGGATAAATCAGCAGAGTCAATAAAGTCGTATTCACGCCGTATAACGGAATTCCTGCTCGAAAAGAATTCAAAAGTTGTTCTTGTGGCTTGTAATTCGGCTTCTTCTTCAGCTTACGACACACTTAAGGAAGAATTTGGAAAGAGGGTGATACTTATCGATGTAATTGATCCTGTTGTAGATTATCTTGGATCAAGGAATTTCAATAAGATAGGTGTGATTGGAACAAAAAGAACAATTAGTTCCGGCACCTATGAGACTAAAATAACTGAAAAGGCTCCCGGCACCTCGGTTATTTCGATGGCAACTCCTTTGCTTGTACCGATGATTGAAGAAGGTTTTATTTTTGATGATATAAGCAATGCGATCCTCAGGGCTTACCTGGCCGGTAATTCATTTGCCGGCATACAGGCCCTTATCCTCGGATGTACACATTATCCGATAATAAAGAACCAGATCAGCAGGATCTTTGATTTCGAGATTGAAGTAGTTGACTCTGCAAGGCTTGTTTCACAGATACTTAAAAACACGCTTTGGGAAAAAGACCTTCTTAACGACACGGGGATTGTGAACGATCAGTTTTTTGTGTCTTATTATACTCCCTATTTCGAGAAAATTGCAAGGATGTTCTTCGAGAAGGAGATAAACCTGCAAAAAGCAGATATCTGGATTTAGGATCAGACTTCCTTTCGCTTATCCTGAATCTTGTTTCATATTGATCTGAAATATGATCAGAATCATAATGTGTTCTTTAGAACTTATAAAGCTAATTTTGATTAACTTACGCAGCTTATTAAGTGGGATTATTATTCGCAGTTAATATAAATTAATGGCCAGGAACTCAAATGTTATCAAAAGGGATGAAGTTGTGATCCGTTTTTCAGGGGACTCAGGAGACGGGATGCAGCTTGCCGGTACTCTGTTCTCTGATACTGCGGCGCTTTTTGGTAATGATCTGTCAACCTTCCCTGATTTTCCGGCGGAGATACGTGCACCTCAGGGTACCGTTGGTGGTGTCTCAGGTTTCCAGATCCATCTTGGGTGTTCAAAAATAAAAACACCCGGCGATTATGCTGATGTGCTTGTTGCAATGAATCCCGCTGCAATAAAAGCAAATGCAAAGTGGGTCAGGCCAGATGCCATAATAATTTTCGATAAAGATAATTTTACGGATAAGAATCTTGAGAGAGCCGGATATGTTGCGGATCCTGTTGCT
Organism: Bacteroidales bacterium; assembly: GCA_035414025.1. GTDB lineage: Bacteria > Bacteroidota > Bacteroidia > Bacteroidales > VadinHA17 > LD21. The sequence goes on from DAONXX010000001.1 coordinate 66,839, forward strand.
GAGGAAAGGCTTGAGACTTGTAATGTAGTAGCAGCTCCGATTTCTTCCATGGTAAAGGAAGCTCTTAAGGATTTTGGTCTTGATGCAAAATTGGTACTGAGAACAAAGAACATGTTTGCCCTGGGAATGCTTTACCGGCTTTTTGACAGGAAGCTGAAGTATACCGAACAGTATTTTGATACTAAGTTTATCAGTAAACCGAAGATAGCTGAGGCAAACAAGATTGCCCTGAGAAAGGGATATCATTATGCCGGAACTATAGAAGTTCTGAATGCGGTTATTAAGATTGAACCGGCTCAGATCGCTCCCGGCCGTTACAGGAATATATGTGGTAATATTGCAACAGCCTGGGGTTTTCTTGCTGCTGCTGAAAAAGCAGGGTTGAAATTTTTTATAGGATCTTACCCCATTACACCGGCTAGCGGGATACTGGAAGAGTTGGCAGCCCGCAAGGACCTTGGAGTAAAAAGCTTTCAGGCTGAAGATGAGATTGCAAGTATCTGTGCTGCACTGGGAGCAAGTTTTGCCGGATATCTGGCTGCGACATCAACATCAGGTCCGGGTCTGGCTCTTATGTCAGAGGCTATTGGCCTTGCCGTTATGGCAGAGCTTCCTGTTGTAATTGTGGATGTCCAGCGGGGCGGTCCCTCGACAGGCTTACCAACAAAAACTGAACAATCAGATCTGTTACAGGCCCTTTACGGCAGAAACGGTGAAAGCCCCGTCGTTGTTATTGCGGCAAGTGCACCTGCCAACTGTTTCAACTATGCTTTTACAGCTGCAAAGATCGCTGTTGAACACATGACTCCGGTTATATTGCTGACTGACGCATATCTTGCCAATGGTTCAGAGCCCTGGAAAATACCGGCAATAAAAGATCTTCCGGAAATAAAACCACCTTATGCCGATAAAAATGATCTCCCTTTCATGCCATACAAGCGCGATTGTGAGAAACTGGTACGTTCATGGGCTGTCCCGGGAACGCCCGGACTTGAACACAGAATAGGAGGTTTAGAGAAAACTATAAAGGGAACAGTATCCTATATCCCTGAAAACCATGAGCAAATGGTAAAGACAAGAGCCGATAAGGTTGCCAGAGTAGCAGATGATATACCCGATCTGCTTGTTTTTGGCGAGAAACAGGGAGATCTTCTTCTTACAGGATGGGGAGGAACAGAAGGATATCTGATGACTGCGGCAAGTGAATTACAGGCTGAAGGATATAATGTCAGTCAGGCATGTTTCAATTTTATTAATCCATTGCCAAAGAATGTAAGGGAGGTTTTCAGTAAATTCAAAAAAATTGCCGTTGCGGAATTAAACCTCGGACAGTTCGCTGATTATTTACGGATTAAATTCCCTGAATTCTCATATTATAAGATAAACAAGGTGCAGGGAATGCCTTTTACAATAAAAGAGATAAAGGATAATTGCATTAAAATCCTGAAGGGATAATATTATGGCAGAGAACCTTCATTTAAATTATACACCGAAAGATTTTAAAAGCGACCAGGAAGTGAGATGGTGCCCGGGATGTGGTAATCATGCCGTTCTGAATGCCATCCAGAAAGCTCTTTCGGAGCTCGGGATTCCTAAGGAGAGATTTGCTTTTATTTCAGGAATAGGCTGTTCTTCAAGGCTTCCCTATTATATGAATACCTATGGATTTCACAGCATTCACGGAAGAGCTGCCGCCATTGCAACTGGAGTTAAAACTGCAAATCCGCAGCTATCAGTGTGGAACATTACCGGTGATGGCGATGCCCTGGCAATAGGAGGAAATCATTTCATTCATGCCGTAAGAAGGAATATAGACATCAATATCATACTTTTCAATAACGCTATCTATGGTCTTACAAAAGGCCAGTATTCACCGACATCTGAAAAAGGATTTGTTACAAGGACTTCACCTTTCGGAACTATTGAAGAGCCATGCCTGGTGGGAGAAATAGTAATTGGAGCCAAAGGAAAATTTTTTGCAAGGACCTTTGATGCCAACGTGGAATTGTCAACCCGTATCTTCACGGAAGCCGCAAAACACAAAGGGGCATCTGTTGTGGAAGTACTTCAGAACTGTGTGATCTACAATAATGGTGTTTACGATGAAATTACAAACAAGGAAGTGCGTGATGACAGGACTATCATTCTGAAACATGGTGAGCCAATGATATTCGGGAAGAATAATGATAAGGGTCTGATGCTTGAAGGTATGAAACTGAAAATTGTTCGCCTTGGTGAGAATAATATTACCGAGAAAGATCTACTTGTTCATGATTCCGGCGAACCGGATCCGGGCATACATTACATGCTTGCTAACATGAGATACCCTGATTACCCGCTTGCACTTGGAGTGATCAGGTCTGTGGAAGGAAATACTTATGAGACTGATATGGAGGAACAGATTAGCAAGGTAAGGAAGACTGCAAAGATCAAATGTGTGGATGATCTGCTTACAAGCGGCCTGACATGGATAGTTGATTAGTCTTCCGGCCGATAACTTTCTTTTTGTACAACATGGAAGATAACAGGCAGACAGGAAGAAGTACCCTTCCTGTCTTATAATGCAATCCCTCTTGTAACGACATTATTGTTTATTTTTTGTATCAAGCCCTGAAGAACTGAGCCGGGACCGACCTCAGTGAATGAATCAGCTCCGTCGGCAATCATGTTCCGCACAGTTTGTGTCCATAGTACAGGCGCAGTAAGCTGTGCGACAAGATTCGATTGAATTATTTCCGGATTGCTTGATGGTTTTGCTGTTACGTTTTGATAAACGGGGCATATCGGATCGCTGAATCTTGTAGATTTTATTGCGTCTTCCAGCTCTGCCCTTGCAAGCTCCATCAGCGGAGAATGGAAGGCGCCTCCGACAGCCAGTTTAATAGTTCTTTTTACATTTCTGGATTTCAAGGCTTCAATGGCTTTATCAATACCTTCATTTGTACCTGAGATGACTATTTGTCCGGGGCTGTTGTAATTAGCCGGGACGACAAGATCATCTATCCGGGCACAGACATCCTCAACAGTCTTGTCATCGGCACCAATTACAGCAGCCATTGTGGAAGGGTTTTTTTCGCATGCTTTCTGCATTGCAGCAGCCCTCCTGGAGACAAGAACAAGGGCGTCTTCAAACTCAAGGGTCCTGTTTGCAACAAGAGCCGCGAATTCACCAAGTGAATGGCCTGCAACCATGTCTGGTTTAAATTCAGGTCCGTTAACTGCAGCAAGTATTGTGGAATGAAGGAAGATTGCAGGCTGTGTTACCTTTGTCTGCTTCAGATCTTCATCTGTTCCCGAAAACATGATCTCAGTAATGCTGAATCCGAGTATTGAATCAGCTCTGTCGAAAAGTTCCCTGGCAACAGCAGACTTCTCATACATATCTTTTCCCATACCCGGGAACTGGGCTCCCTGGCCCGGAAAAACGTAAGCTTTCATGTCAGTGTAATTTTGAACAGATAAGGTGAATGAATTCTTCCCGTGTATTAAGGTTACTCAGGAAGATACCGGTAAAAGCAGATGTTGTTGTTACGGAGTTTTGTTTTTGTACTCCTCTTATCTGCATGCACATGTGCTGGGCTTCAATCACTACAGCAACACCAAGAGGATTAAGGCATTCCTGGATGCAATTCCTTATCTGCGTTGTAAGCCTCTCCTGAACCTGCAGCCTGCGGCTGAAAGCTTCAACAACACGTGCTATCTTGCTTAGTCCTGTTATATAACCGTCAGGAATATATGCAACGTGAGCCTTTCCAAAGAAGGGGAGCATATGATGCTCACACATTGAATAAATGTCAATATCCTTAACAATAACCATTTGCCGGTATTCCTCCCTGAATTTGGCTGAATTGATTATTTCACAGGGATTCATTGAATAACCCATTGTGAGGAAATACATTGCCTTGGCTACCCTTTCGGGGGTTTTGATGAGACCTTCCCTCTCGGGGTCTTCTCCAATCAGTTTCAGAACTTTATAGTAGACCTTCGATAACTCTTTTATATTGTTATCATCCCACTTTTCTATCCTGCTGTATCCATTTAAGTTGTTTTCGGAGATATTTGATTCGTCTATCTTTTTATTAGCCATAATATTCTACATAGTTGTTTTCGGTTTCACTTATTTTTACACAATGTAGCTGAGCGCCTGCTTTCATTACAGGTTCTTCCAGCTCTTTCCAGATAGCAATTGCAAGATTTTCGGTTGAGGCTATCTTACCCTTCATGAAATCTACCTCAAGATTTATGTTCTTATGATCGATCTTGCTTATGACCTTTTCAATAATAATCTCCTTAAGAGTGCTTATATTCATTGTAAATCCCCGGTCTTCAGTTATTTCACCCTTTATTGTCACATAAAGATCGTAATTGTGTCCATGCCAGTTGGGATTCGAGCATTTGCCGAATACTTCTCGATTCTGTTCATCCGGCCAGTCCTTTCTGAACATCCTGTGAGCGGCACTGAACCTTTCTCTGCGTGTCAGGTAAATCATAACGAACTGCAATTTGCATTTAGAGTGCAATATTAACCAATAAAATTAAGGTAATAAGCGGTTTGTGTAATATATTTACGGGGCGAAAAAGCCTTAAGGGGATGTGAACCAAAGCATAAGGTGTTTTTGCGAGTGATTAAGAAAGTTGAAAAGTTTGAAAAAGTTGAAAAGGATATTGATTGTTGCTGCTACTGAAAAAGAAGCAGGCATTCTTTTGAATGCCGGTGGAGGGTTTGAGAAAGAAGATCATAAAATCGATACTCTTGTTACCGGGGTCGGATCAATGAACACTTCGTGGTCTTTATTGAAATGGTTCTCAGTAAATGAAAAACCTGATCTGGCAATCAATATCGGAATTGCAGGGAGCTTTAAAAAAGATATTGCAACCGGAGATGTTGTTGTTGCTGTTTCAGATTGTTTTGCTGATGCCGGGGTCGAATCGGGAAGAGCTTTTCTGACACTTGCTGAAGCGGGACTGGAAGACGCTGACGGCTTCCCTTTCAGGAGCGGGAAAATAATCTGCGATAACGGTTTTGTTGAAGTGGCTGCAGTTAAACTACGGAAAGCTCAGGCGATAACGGTGAACACTGCTTCCGGTACTGAAGAGACAATAACCAGACTTGTAAATAAGTTTGAGCCTGATATTGAAACTATGGAAGGTGCAGCATTTGCCTATATCTGCAGTCGTGAGAGAGTCGACTATCTGGCATTAAGATCTGTATCCAATTTTATCGTTCCGCGCCAGGAACAAAAATGGGATGTCCCACTGGCCCTTAAGGCTCTGGGGCTGGCATTGGAAGATTTTTTTATAACTATTGACATATAAAATAACATGAAACTAACTCTTGGTTTTTCTCCCTGTCCCAATGACACATTCATTTTTGATGCAATGGTTCATGGGAAAGTTGATACTGAAGGACTGGAATTCTCATACTGCCTTGCAGATATTGAGGAATTAAACCGGAGAGCTTTTACAGGGAAGCCTGATATAACAAAGATAAGCAGCTTTGCTTATGCTTTTGCTGCGACAGATTACATGATACTTGATTCCGGAAGTGCTCTTGGATTCGGGAATGGCCCCTTGCTTGTCAGCCGGGATAAAATTGATACTGGCAGCCTTGCTAATGCAAGGATAGCAATACCGGGTAAATATACGACCGCAAACATGCTTTTCAGTATCGCCTGGCCTGAGGCTGCAAATAAGACTGAGTATCTCTTTTCTGAGATTGAGAACGTGGTACTCAGCGGCGAAGCGGATGCAGGGCTTATTATTCATGAGAGCCGCTTCACTTATCAGAAAAAAGGATTACAGAAGTTAGCCGATTTGGGAGAATTCTGGGAAGGAATGACCGGACTTCCTGTTCCTCTGGGAATGATAGTGATAAACAGGAGGATACCTGAGGAAACAGCTCTTGCTGTAAGTCGTATCATTCAGAGAAGTGTCGAATTTGCTTTTGAAGACCCGGCTACCTCACGGGATTTTGTTTCTGAGAATGCCAGGGAGATGGAAGGAGAGGTGATGAGAAAGCATATTGAACTTTATGTGAATAAATTCACAATTAACCTGGGTCATGAAGGCAGAAAAGCTATCGCCGAATTATACAGGATAGCTTCGGATAAGGGTATAATTCCTGCAATGCCGGAACGCTTGTTTGCAGGAATTTAATTTCTTTAAGGGTAAATAATTGGTTAAATTTGTATATATAAGATTCCTGAAATTCAGGAAAGCAAAGTGTTTAATTGCAAATTCTGCTCAAAATGATTCTTAAGGATTTAATTTTTGAAACAAGGTCATACAGGCGTTTTGACGGATCAGCTAAGATTCCGTATAAGACTCTTCAGGATCTTGTTGACCTTGCCAGGCTCTCTGCTTCAGGAGCAAACAGGCAGCCTTTGAAATATGCAATCATCAATACGCCGGAAAAGTGTGAAAAAGTGTTTCCTTCTCTTGCCTGGGCTGCATATCTGAAAGACTGGGCCGGACCTTCAGATAAAGAAAAGCCTTCTGCATATATTATAATACTGGGTGATAAGTCAATTTCCGAATTTTTCGGGGTGGATCATGGCATAGCCGCTCAGAGCATAAGGCTGGGCGCTACCGAAGCAGGCCTGGGGTCTTGCATAATAGCTGCTTTGAAACGCGATCAGATCAGAAAAGAACTGGATATATCTGAAAAATATGAGATACTGCTTGTTATTGCATTAGGCAAAGCGGCTGAGAAAATAATCATTGATGAAATGAAAGAAGGAGATGTTAAGTACTGGCGCGATTCTGAAAAGAATCATCATGTGCCAAAAAGGTCTCTTGATGAGATCATTATTGATCTTTAAAACAGATGAGGAAACAGATTCCCATAATATTATTTCTTCTCTTTTTGATCCATTTCCCCCTTAACAGTCAGCAGGCATCAGAATCGCCGGGACTTATTCTTTTCAATGGAATAGTTATGGATTCAGGATTAAATTCTCCGCTTGCCAACACTCAGATAATAATAAACAGGAAATATTTTTCTGTGAGCGACAAGGAAGGCAAATTTTCTTTTTGTGTGAACAGGAGAGATACTGTGGTTTTAACAAGGCTTGGGTACAAGACAGTTAACTTTATTGTAAGTGACACCCTGACAGGATGAAAAAGAAATAAACAGCTGATAATTATAGTGTAGGCTTGTTGCCATTTCGGGTTGCGGGTGGTCATGATACACTAATTGTTGAGAATGCTTTATAGCCGGGTTTAAAAAAAAGATCAAGACCATGTCACATTTGTTGGAAAATTCCGTAAAACTGTAATGAATTATTAAAATGATTTAACTACTTTCGTTTTTAGTTTACATAATGTGAAAGCTTTGTTGAAGAGGATCAAATATATAGCTCTACTGTCATTTATCCTTTTTCTCGATAGTTACGGCCAGGACCCTACATTTTCGCAGTTTTATGCGAATCCGCTTTATCTGGCACCATCTTTTGCCGGTGCTACGGAGGAATACAGACTGGGCTTGAATTACAGGAACCAATGGCCGGCCATCCCCGGTGTGTTTCATACATACAGCATATCATTTGATAAAGCAATGCCCAATTTTAATTCCGGTTTCGGGATCCTTGCTTCATATGATGTAGCCGGTTCCGGCAATCTGAGCACTACAAACATCGGATTGCTTTATTCTTATGATTTCAACATTAGCGATGACTGGCATATAAGACCTGGTGTTCATTTCAAGTTCTATTACCTTGGCCTTGACATCTATAAACTGGTCTTTAACAGTCAGCTTACGGCAAGCGGGACATCTCCTTCAGTCTATCCTCCGCCATTCGATAATATTGCTGACGTTGATTTTGCCACATCGGCCCTCGCGTATAATGACCGTATATGGGCAGGTTTTACACTTGATCATCTGCTGGTCCCGAAAACTTCCTTCTACGGCGATGATTCAAATGTCCCGATCAAATTCAACCTTTTCGGCGGTCTTCAGTTGATAAGGAAAACCAGGCTCAGAGTAAAACTGCAGGAAACACTGTCGGTTGCATTGAATTTTCAGAAACAGGCAAAATTTTATCAAACAGATATAGGTTTGTATTACTTTAAAAGCCCGCTTATATTCGGATTATGGTACCGGGGAATACCTTTCATGACATCCCAGGCCGGAGATGCAATAATCGGACTTATAGGATTTAAATCTGACAACCTGCACATTGGATATAGCTACGATTTCACTATATCGAACCTTATCAGCTCAACTGCAGGTGCTCATGAAGTTTCTCTCGTATATGAGTTTTCTTCATTTTCAATGAACTCGCAAAAAAAGAGGATAAGAGCTATCCCCTGCCCGGAATTTTAACCCTGGGCCCCGCAAACCCTGAGTTCATCAACCATTTTGCTTTTATAATTATTTACAGTCACTTGCGCGCCTATTTGTTTATTTTTTATATTTGCGCGTGACTTTCGTTTAACAAAAATTAATCATGATGAAGAAAATTACAATAGTCCTCTTTTCAGTATTATTTCTTGCAACTGCATTTCTTTATGTCATCCATTTTACCGGTAAGAATAAGATCAAACTGGGTTCAAATGGAGAAACTGTTGTGGTTCAGTCTGATGCTCAGGGAGTAGCATTTGTGAATATTGATTCAGTTATCTTTAATTTCGATATGTTCTTTGACAGAAGAGAAGACCTTATGGAAAAACAGCAAAAAGCTGAAGCTGAATTGAATTCAAAAGGATCGCAGTATGAGAAAAATGCAAGGGATTTTCAGGATAAGGTTAATAAAGGACTTGTTACAAGAGCTACGGCAGCTGAGATGGAACAATCTCTTATTCAGCAGCAGCAGGAGCTTGTGGAACTACGTGATAATCTTCAGACAGACCTGATTGAAGAAGAACAGGTAATGAACAGGCAGATAATAGAATATATCACATCCTATCTTGAAGAAAACAAAGCAGAATACAACTTCCAGTACATACTGGGTAAGAGTTTCGGAAGCGTGGTGCTCTATGGCGACGCTGCCCTGGATATTACTGACAAGGTTACAAAAGCCCTGAACGATAAATACAGGGTTGGAAAAAAATAAAACAAATGGGTTTTGCCACATCGTGGCTTGAAAAGAGGGCCCTTTTCCCGCTTATATTCACGGAAACGCCTGATAAGGAAACTGGCATAATAGTCGTTGTGCCTGCTTTTAATGAGCCAGGTATTACAACTCTTCTCGATAGCCTTTCCAAATGCACGAAGCCGGAATGCAGGGCTGAAGTGATCGTAATTGTCAATGCCCGGAAGGATTCTGACCCTGAGAGTATCAGGAATAACAAAATATGTATAGACAGGATTAACAGCTGGAAAAGGGAAAACAAAAATTGCTTTTTCCGGCTTCTTGTTTTTGATACAGGTCTGTCCGATCTGCGTGACTGGGGTGTCGGAATGGCCAGAAAGACAGGGATGGACGAAGCTTTAAGGCGTTTTGATGAGATTGACAGACCCCATGGCGTGATAGTGAGCCTGGATGCAGATTGCACAGTGGAGGAAAATTATTTTACTTCAATCTGTGATGAACTATTGAATAAAAAAGACAGATCAGCCTGCTCAATTTATTTCGAACATCTTCTTGAAGGAGAAGAGTATCCTCAAATAAATTATACTTATACGACTCTCTATGAGTTGCATATGAGGTATTATGCAAGAGGGCTGAACTATTCAGGATTTCCTTATCCTTTTCATACAATAGGATCAGCATTGGCGGTAAAAGCACTTGACTATAAGAAAGCAGGAGGCATGAACCGGAGAAGGGCAGGGGAGGATTTCTATTTCATTCAGAAGCTGGTACCACGCGGAGGTTTTTTCTCACTGAACAGCACTGCCGTGTATCCTTCATCGAGAATATCATCCCGTACGCCTTTCGGGACCGGAGCTTCGATGATAAAATTCATCGAGAATCCCGGACAGGATTTCCTGACATATAATGTAAATGCATTCAGGGAACTCAAATCACTCTTTGGTGAAATTGAAATTCTTTTTGATTCTGATACCGGTCAGGTGGAGAAATATTATAATGAATTACCGGAAGGGCTAAGATCATTTATAAATGAAGAAGAATGGCTCAGGCATATATCCGAGATACAGGCAAACACTGCGGGCAAGGCATCATTCCGGAAAAGATTTTTCGGATGGTTCAATATGTTAATGATCGTCAGGTATATGAACCATGTTCATTCAGGAATTTTCAAAAAAACAGAGCTAACTGAAGCAGCAATAAAACTGCTTTCACTTATGGGTATTCCTGAACCGGAGCATAATCCTTATGATGTACTGATAAATTATCGAAAACAGGAAAGAGGTATCGGATCTTAAAGATATTGGCTAAGCAAACCCCTGGGATTATTTATTCTTTTTATTAATCTGCCTGTCTTCCCGGGGAGTAAGGACGATAAAGAGATCTTCATCAGGTTTTTTCATGCGGTACTGTTCCCTGGCAAACTTCTCAAGATTATGGTTATCTGTTTTTAGCTCTTTGAGCTTATTCTTATCGTTCTCTATTTTATTTGTGTAGTACTCCTTGTCGCTTTTCAGCTTACGGAGTTCGCGAACCTCTCTGATACGCAAAAGCAGGTTGTTTGAATCCATCAGGATGATCCAGATAAGGAAGAGAAAAACTGTAAGGAAATACTTATTCCTGAAAATGGCTGGTATTTTATCTATGTACCTGAACCTGATCATTATGATGCAAAGCTATAATTTTTTTTCTATTCGCCGCTCATTAGATGAAACATCCGGACATTATTACCTTCTCCGGCACCGGCTGTTCCTGCACTGAAGCCATGGGATTGATGTACATGTTAAACATCAGTAGGATAGATTGTTGAGTGTGTTGGCGGTTCCGGTTGTGATCAGTCTGTCATAACGGTCACCAGGCCCCCTGTAATAAACAAGCACCATATAGTCGTTCTCTGTCTCGTAATAGCTTCCTTCAAATTCGGTGGAAATGAGAGGAGATCCGACTTTATTTTGCAGGGAATATTCATAATTGTACCAGCCCTGCTTGAGAAGCATCGTACATTCATATTGCCTGCTGACATTGTTATATTTCATCAGGTTATCACTACCGGCTGACCAGCCGTTCATGTTTCCCGTAACATAAACATTGCTGCCTGCCGGAACATTATTCGAATTCAGTGTAAAGTACACATAAACATAATCTGCATCCGTATCTGCTTCTTTACCCTGGCTGGTGGCGATATAGTATTTCCCATTAAAATCCTTGTAATAAAAATATGGCTTAAGTTGTCTGCTCTCCGAAGGTTTAAGGAAGAAATGATAGTTCGGTGGGATAAAGTCAATACTCACAAGATTCTCTGAAAGGTATTTAATGCTTCTGATGTCGAAATACCTGAACTCATTTCCGGCAATGAAGATGTTCTTGTCGGATAATGAGTTGTATATAAGCTGATTGCCTCCCGATATCTCAGGCTGAAGGTTCTTTTTGGCATTATCCCATCTGCCGTTTTGAAGGATGAATGCGAAGACATTTCTTGCCGGATCAATAATGTTAAGTCCGGATATGTTTACAGTGAAATCTATCTGTTGACCTGCATTATCGGCTATTGTCATCATAGGCCTGTGCATTTTGATATCGATCCTTGAATCATCTTCAGTTACGATGAATCGCTGTGTGAGGACCGGATTTTCCTGGTCATAGGCAGGATATACATAAAGAATGTAATTACCTGATCGTTTTAAACTTACCCTTTCATTAGGGAAAAGCAGCTTGTAGTGGAAATAATCAACAGTTGTATTAAAAGAAGGTCTGAAGTCATCTATGGGGTTTTCGGGAAATCCTTCAAGATACTCATTTGTGAATATATCTGATTTCTGCCAGTTTCTATCGCAATGGAAGAAGGTGTAATAATATGTCTCATTGTTATCATCAATCAGATCGAAATGCAGTTCAAGTTTGTCGGTTCCGTTCAGTTTGAGCACAGGATAGGATAGATTCCACCCTTCCTTGTACAGCTGCACACTTTTTATACGCTTGTCGAAAACGCCATTGGAATAAAACGGTGAGTCGTTATCGATTCCCTGTAAATGGAAAACAGACAACAGAATGATTGAAATGATCGCGAGGAATTTCTGCATCTGGATTGAATGTCTTGAAATTGTTAACAAAAATAGTGCAAAATAATTATTCAGTCCCGGTATTTTTTAATGCCATAACTATTATATTTTTGTAATTATTAAATTTATACAGGCGGCGTTTTGATACCGTTTTGGTTTAATTTCCCCGAAAGAATAATACTGAAGGATCAAACATATCAAAGAGCATTTCCGACATAATTAACCATATATCCAATGTCTGAATCCATAAAGTTAAAGAAAGGGTATGATATTCCGGTTCAGGGGGCAGCTGAAAAGCTACTTTCCGGGGATGTCAATCCTTTGAAATTTGCTGTTAAACCCGTAGATTTCCCAGGTCTTATCCCAAAGCTAAATGTTAAACCCGGTGAAAGGGTCAAAGCCGGGAGCCCCCTTTTTCACAATAAATTGAACCCTGAAATCCTGTTCACCTCACCGGTGAGTGGTACTGTACTGTCTGTTGAGAGAGGCGACCGCAGGAAGATACTTGAGGTTATTGTGGAAAAAGATGGAAATGATTATATCAGTTTCAGCAAGGCGGATCCCTTATCGCTTTCCCGGGAAGAGGTGACTAAGGCCCTGCTGCAATCAGGACTTTGGCCTGCAATAAGACAGCGACCCTACAATATCGTTGCCAAACCCTATGATAATCCGAAAGCGATATTCATATCAGGATTTGACACGGCTCCTCTTGCCCCGGATCTGAATTTTGTAATTGATAATTCTCCTGCCGGGTTATTTCAGACAGGGATCAACGCATTAACGAAACTTACAGGGGGCAAAGTACATCTGGTGCTTAACGGCAAGGCCGACTCATCTCAGGTGCTGAAAGGAACTGCCGGTGTTGAGATTTCATATTTCTCCGGACCTCATCCTGCCGGCAATGTAGGAGTTCATATCCATCATATTGATCCTGTTAATAAGGGAGAAGTAGTATGGACAGTCAATCTGCAGGACCTGATAGCAATCGGAAACTTATTCTCTGAAGGTATTTATAAGCCTGAAAGAATTATTTCACTGACAGGTTCTGAGGTTATGAATCCGCAATATTATCGTATGCTCTCGGGCGCATCTGTAAAAGCTTGTACGGAAGGTAAAATAAAGCCCGGCAATGTAAGATATATAAGTGGTAACATTCTTACCGGGACCAGGATCGCTGACGACGGATTTCTCGGGTTTTATGATTCTCAGTTTACCGTTATTCCCGAGGGTGATTACTTTGAGTTCTTCGGTTGGGCGGTTCCGGGAGCCGGTAAACTCAGTTTTTCAAAGACTTTTGCTTCTTCATTCCTGCCGAAGAAACTTTTCAGGCCTGATACTAATTTCCATGGAGGAGAAAGGGCATTTGTAATGACTGGTTTATATGAGAAAGTGCTACCGATGGATATTTATCCGATGCAGCTCTTTAAGGCAATACTTGCCGAGGATATCGATATGATGGAAAACCTTGGGATCTATGAAGTTGCTGAAGAGGATTTTGCACTTTGTGAGTTTATTTGTCCTTCAAAAATTGAGATACAATCGATAATACGGAAGGGTATTGATCTGATGATAAAAGAAATGAGTTAAGAATCTGAGAAATATACTGTAATGAATTCCTTAAGAAACAAGATAGATAAACTGAAGCCGCATTTCACAGAGGGAGGGAAGTTTTCGAAACTACGATCGGTATTTGAAGGTTTTGAATCCTTTTTGTTTGTTCCTGACAGGGTTACTTTCAAAGGATCCCACATCCGCGACAGTATTGATCTGAAACGCACAATGACGGTTGTTATTATCGCCCTGGTTCCGGTATTGCTTTTCGGATCATATAATACCGGACTGCAGCACTTCAGATCGATCGGTGTTGATGCAACAGTGCTGAGATGTTTTGGGTTCGGATTCCTGAAGCTTCTTCCGCTGATAATTGTAAGCTATATTACAGGTCTTGGTATTGAATTTATAGCTGCGCAGATAAGGGGGCATGAGATTAATGAGGGATTCCTTGTTACAGGTCTGCTTATTCCGCTTATAATGCCAATTGATGTGCCTTTGTGGATGCTTGCTGTTTCGACGGCATTCGCTGTAATATTGGGTAAGGAAGTTTTTGGCGGAACAGGTATGAATGTCTTCAATCCTGCACTTCTTGCAAGAGCTTTTCTTTTTTTCAGTTACCCGGGCTGGATGACAGGCGATGAGGTTTGGACGGAAGGACTAAGGGCAGGTCAGAATATAGTTGATGGTTTCTCAGGGGCTACCCCTCTTGCCTTATGTGCTGCAGGTGATATTTCTGAACTCCCTTCTTTCATTGAAATGTTTATTGGAACGGTACCTGGATCGGTTGGAGAAACCTCTGCAGCTGCAATTCTGCTGGGAGCTCTGATACTGATTATTACCGGCATAGGCAGCTGGAAAATAATTGTCAGTGTATTTGCAGGAGGCCTTGCAATGGGATTGCTTCTGAATGCAGTTGCTGTCAATGCCTATATGGAGCTGCCTTTCTATTATCATTTTGTCATGGGAGGATTTGCTTTCGGAGCTGTCTTTATGGCTACGGATCCTGTAACAGCCTCACAGACTGAAAAGGGTAAATGGATCTATGGCTTCCTTATAGGAGTTCTTTCGATCCTGCTGAGGGTATTTAACCCTGCATACCCGGAGGGTGTAATGCTGGCAATTCTGCTGATGAACCTTTTTGCACCTCTGATTGATTATTTTGTTATCGAATCACATATAAAAAGAAGGCTTAAACGTGCTAAAACAACAATTAATATACAGGTAAAATGAAACAGTTCAGTAACCGCTATATTTTTGTTTTTTCAATTATAATGGTTGTAGTTGTGGCATCTCTTCTGTCTCTTGCTGCCACATTGTTTCAGCCGGCTCAGAAAAGGAACCTCGAGATCGAAAAGAAGCGCAACATGCTGGAATCGATCAATATTACGGCGATCCGTGATAATACTGAAGAACTGTACGACAAATACATCACTGAAGGTTTTGTTTTGAATTACAAAGGTGAACTTGTTGAAGGGATGGATGCTTTTACAGTTGATCTCAGGAGTGAGCAGAAGAAGAAAATTGAAGAGCAGAACCTTCCTGTTTTCAGAGCTTTTCCTGATGATGGAGAGAAAGTACTTATACTTCCTGTTGAGGGTAAAGGATTGTGGGGCCCTTTATATGGATATGTGTCGCTCAGGTCTGATCTGAATACGATCTATGGAGTCAATTTCGACCATAAAGGTGAGACACCCGGACTAGGGGCAGAAATAAACACTACTGCCTTTGAAAGCATGTTTATAGGCAAAAAACTTTTCGATAACGGACAATTCGTATCTATAAAGCTTGTAAAGGGCGGAGCCAAAGCTGATGATGTTCATGGTGTTGATGCTGTCTCAGGAGGCACTATTACAAGCAAGGGCCTTGAAAAAATGCTTTTCGACTGCCTTTCAAAATATACGGAATACTTCAATAAAATCAAGATTTAAGATATGAGTAATACTGAAAAAGAACCCATATTCTCCATGAAGAATTTTACATTGCTGACAGGTCCCCTGAATAAAAATAATCCCATAACGGTACAGGTCCTTGGGATATGTTCAGCCCTGGCTGTTACGGTGAAATTGAAACCGGCACTTGTAATGGCTCTTTCTGTAACAATTGTTGTGGCTGTTTCAAATCTTATCATAGCTGCAATGCGCAAGTATATCCCTGACAGAATCAGGATAATAGTTCAGCTTGTGGTGATAGCTACTCTTGTTATTCTTGTTGACGAGTTTCTTAAGGCTTATGTGTTTGATGTAAGTAAGCAACTCTCGGTTTTTGTCGGGCTGATAATAACCAACTGTATAATTATGGGAAGGCTGGAAGCATTTGCAATGGCAAATAAACCATGGCCCTCATTTATTGACGGATTGGGGAACGGATTCGGATACGGGATTATCCTGGTAATAGTTGCTTTTATCAGGGAACTGCTTGGATCGGGCACAATCTATGGCTACCCTGTTATGGAGAAACTGGGAGTTTACAGAACCGGCTATGAAAATAACGGAATGATTATCCTGCCCCCTATGGCACTGATCCTGATTGGGCTGATAATATGGGTGCAACGAAGCAGAAACAAGGAATTGATTGAAAACTAAACAGTGAGACATTATGGAAAATCTGTTAAATATATTCATTAAGTCGATTTTCGTCGACAACATGATATTTGCATTCTTTCTTGGGATGTGCTCTTATCTTGCTGTTTCCAAAACGGTTAAAACATCAATAGGACTAGGCGTTGCAGTTATATTCGTTCTTCTTATTACAGTACCTGTTAACTTTCTGATTGAAAAATATGTACTTAAAAAAGGTGCACTGATATGGCTGGGTGAAAGATTTGCAGATGTTGATCTCAGTTTCCTTACATTTATGATCTTTATTGCAATAATTGCTGCGATGGTCCAGCTGGTAGAAATGATTATCGAGAAGTTCAGTCCCGCCCTGTATAATTCCCTTGGGATCTTCCTTCCGTTGATTGCAGTCAACTGTGCTATACTTGGAGCATCACTCTTCATGCAGGAGCGCGAATATAATAATGTCATTGAAGCAACTGTATTTGGAGTGGGATCGGGTGTGGGATGGCTCCTTGCTATAGTGGGAATAGCGGCAATAAGGGAAAAAATGCGCTATAGTAATGTGCCTGCTCCTTTGAGAGGACTTGGCATAACATTCATACTGACCGGCCTTATGGCAATTGCTTTCATGGGATTCATGGGAATTAACCTATAACTGATATTATTTTGTAATGGTTTTAGCTGTAACTACTATCGGGACTATATTCTACAGTATAATTGTCTTTCTGCTTGTAATAATTACTCTTGTCGGACTCCTTCTGTTTGCCAGGGATAAGTTAACACCCAAGGGAGATGTTGAACTTCAGATAAATGACCGGAAAATAACAGTGTCACCCGGTTCCAATCTGCTTTTTACATTATCATCCAATAATATTTTTCTTCCTTCTGCCTGCGGAGGAGGCGGAACATGCGGTATGTGCAAATGCCAGGTAATTGAAGGAGGCGGATCCATACTGCCTACTGAAACGGGATTCTTCACAAGGAAAGAGCAGCTTAACTACTGGCGCCTCGGCTGCCAGGTTAAAGTGAGGGAGCCAATGAAAATTAAAATTCCGGAATCGATACTCGGAATAAAGAAATGGGAATGTGAAGTTGTTTCCAACAGGAATGTTTCAACATTTATAAAGGAATTTGTCGTGAAGCTTCCGGAAGGGGAAGTGCTTGAATTCGAACCGGGAGGCTATATCCAGATAGATGTGCCTCATTATGAGGTAAAATTCAGTGATTTTGATATCCAGGAGCATTTCAGAACAGACTGGGATTATTATAAAATGTGGGATCTTGGAATCAGGAATAAAACGGAAACTTTCCGTGCATATTCAATGGCTAATTATCCTGCTGAGAAAAACCTGATAAAGCTTAATATAAGAATAGCAACTCCTCCATGGGATAATGCGAAAAATAAATTCATGAATGTGCCGCCCGGTATATGCTCTTCCTATATCTTCTCAAGGAAGCCGGGAGATAAAGTAATGATATCAGGTCCATACGGGGAATTTCATATAAAGAATACGGACAGTGAAATGATCTATATTGGAGGGGGAGCAGGAATGGCGCCGCTCAGGTCTCATATCTTCCATCTTTTCAAAACCCTTAAAACCACCCGGAAAGTATCATACTGGTATGGAGCCCGTTCGTTGCGTGAAGTCTTTTATGAGGATGAATTCCGGGCAATTGAAAAGGAATTCCCGAATTTTACTTTTAATCTTGCACTGTCTGAACCTCTGCCTCAGGATAACTGGACAGGCTATAAAGGATTCATACATCAGGTGCTGTATGATAATTATCTTAGCAAACTTGATGAACCTGAGGATGTTGAATACTATTTCTGCGGACCTCCAATGATGAACAATGCAGTTGTTGAGATGCTTGATAACCTTGGAATACCTGCAGAGAATATATCATTTGATGATTTCGGCATATAAATTATAATTAAACTATTGATTGAATTGAAGAATAAGAATCTGTAATGAAAAAGAATCTGACCGGCTCTGTTATTTTATTGCTGTTAATCTCCTTATCATGTAAAGAGAAGGAAATTGCGTTTTCTGCTTTCAATGGCTTCACGCAGGGTACAACCTATAGCATAACTTATGAAAATCCGGATAATAATATCAGTCCTGAGGAACTTCAGCTCATGGTGGAATCTGTACTTTATAATTTCGACATGTCTCTTTCATTATACCGGGATTCCTCGATAGTCTCAAAGATCAATCGAAATGAACATGCAGTTCCTGATACCTTTTTCCTTGATGTCTTTTCAAAATCAAAAGAGGTATGGGAACTTACCGGTGGAGCTTTTGATATTACGGTCGGGCCACTTGTCAAGGCATATGGTTTTGGCCCTGATGAGTCAAGAGATTTCCGGGAATCAGACAGAGATAGTCTGCTGGCTCTTGTAGGAATGGAAAAGGTTGATATTATAGATGGGATGCTTGTTAAAACGGATCCTCGTGTCAGCCTCGATTTCAATGCTATAGCCCAGGGTTACTCTGTTGATGTGATAGCCCGGTTTTTTGACGGACTTGGACTCACGAGGTATTTGATTGAGATCGGAGGGGAAGTGAGAGTGAGAGGAGACAGAAACGGGAGAGATTGGCGAATAGGCATTGACAGGCCTGAGGATAATAATATGATTTCGGGACAGGAACTCCAGGCTATAATAAACATGAAAGACAGATCTCTCGCTACATCCGGTAATTACAGGAAATTCTATATTGAAAATGGGATAAAATACTCGCACACAATTGATCCTGAGACCGGCTATCCGGCAAGGAACCAGCTTCTGAGTGCAACAATACTTGCAGGAGATGCTGCTACTGCCGACGGAGTGGCAACTGCCTGTATGGTAATGGGAAAGGATAAAACAATTGAGTTCCTTTCAGACCATCCTGGATTTGAGGGATTTCTTATTTACTCGGATGATTCAGGGAACTTCAGGACCTGGATTTCAGAATCGTTGAAAAAGAATATTTCAGAAACAAATTAGAATTTTTTTTCGCAGTTCATACAGCTGGCAGAGCCTTCAACCGGTTTACAACCCAGATCCTGATGCTGTGCACACCTGATGCCAAGCTTCTTCATTTCCTTGTTATGACCAACATGAGTCTCAGGAAACTGCCCTCCGGGCTTTATGAGTATCCTTATTCCAAGAAGAACAAAAACAAGGAATAGAATCAGTGCACTTATTATCAACAACCTGATAAACATTGTCATTATTTTACCTGTCAGCCAAAGATAATTATCCTTTCATTTATTACTTACTTTTTACTTTCAATCCACTCCTCAAAGCCTATTCCATCCCACGGCATTCCCCTGGAGAACCTTGTCATCCATGGATACATTTTCCCTTTCCCAAGCACAACATACTTCCGTATATCCATTTCTATCTTTACAGGATTGCCCACAGCAATGGAATAATCGGGAATGTTTGTCGTTACAAGGCTGCCGGCGCCTATGAGACAGTTGCTGCCAATTGATATACCGGATAATACAATACCGTGTGTTGCGATAACTGAGTAATCTCCAATAGTGCTTCCCTTCAGGTCATTTGAAGGCGGGTAGGGATCATTTGTAATCACGACAAATGGATAGAGGAAGACATAATTGCCGATCACTACCTCCGAGGAGATGACAACATTGCTGTATAGGCGGCAGTAATCTCCGATTTTTACATTACCCTGAATATCAGAAAGCAATCCAATAACCGTGTGATTGCCGATTATGTTATTTTCCCTGAGGGTTATCCTGTGACCGGTCTGAACATTTTCACCCAGCCTGTTACCTGCATATATTATTGCATGGCTGCGTATCAGCGATCCGGCTCCGATAACAGTTTCCGGGTTTTTATATTCAGGATTTGAATAATAATCGTTCAGCGGTTCACCAATAACACAGTTATGGGAGATTGTTACATTATCCTCAACGACAACATTATCATAGATCACGGTATTGTCACCAATCCTGACATTCTTGCCTATTGAAGCTTTTGGACTAATCCGTACATTATAATTCTTGAATATCATCGGTTCTGTTTCAGCTTAAGTTGTAAATTTACGAAAAATAATGATGGTACAGCGATAGGACTCAGAGCACATTGTAAAGAGTCTGTAGTTTGATGCTTACTGATTATTTGCTGCTTCTTCCGCTATTGCGGAATTGCCGCTGCGATTCAGGCTTTAACACATATTGTTATAACTAATGATAAAATAATGTCTTCCAGAATCCCGATCCTTTTTATCTTATCTCTGCTCCTGGAAGTGAACACAGTATATGCACAGGACAAGCTGTATCATTTGAATACCGGATTATTCGGATATTATTCCGGTTCCGGATCCATCCCTTTCTGGTTGAGATCCGGGCAGCACGGAAGTATTCCGCTGGATGGGACTTCTGTAAGTATTATAACTTCTGCCGGGAAAGAATACTCTGGCGGGGATAAGCTATTTGACTGGGGCGGCTCTGTGGAAGGTCGTTTTGATATTGGTAACAAAACAAGGATATCTCTTATTGAAGCTTATGTTAAGACTAAGCTGAGTATTTTTGAATTCAGGGCAGGGCGTTCAAAAAGTATCATAGGACTCTGCGATACTACCCTCTCTACCGGATCATTTTCAGTTTCAGGCAATTCCCTGGGAGTGCCACAGATCAGCATATCGATTCCTGATTACTTTACAATACCATTAATGGGTAATCTCTTTGCATTCAAGGGTGGCTTTTCCCATGGCTGGATAGGTGAGACTACAGTAAGATTGATCAATAATGATACAGCTGATCTTAAAACATATCTGCATCAGAAATCCTTTTACGGTCGTTTTGGCAAATCTGAATGGAAGTGGAAGATTTACGGAGGCTTTAATCATAATGCTTTCTGGGGAAGTGAAGATGATTACTACGTATCATTCAACACCCTGTCGAAGTTCGAAACATATCTTTATGTAATAAGCGGCAAACCCTATGGAACGGAGAACATCCCGTCATCCAAGATCGGGAATCATCTGGGTTCTATAGATCTTGGATTTGAATACAATTTCAACAACATAAGGATGCTTGTTTACAGGCAGAATATCTACGATATCGGAGCCCTTTATTACCTGGCAAACATACGCGATGGACTGAATGGTGTATCTCTGACAAATATGCGATCATCTGAAAAAACAATTCAATGGCGGAAGATGCTTTTTGAATTTTTTTACACGAAGAATCAGGCGGGGGAGTTATGGTCGCCTTATACTCCTTCGGGTGATGAAAACTATTATAATAATGATCAGTATGTGTTCGGATGGTCTTATAAAGGTATTGGAATAGGTAACCCTTTTATCTGTAAACGCGACTATACAAGAGATGGTCTGCCCGCTAATCCCCGCGATTACTTCATTAATAACAGGGTGGCAGTATTTCATTACGGTATTGAAGGCTCCATCAAAGACTGGCTTGTATTTATGAAAGCTTCATATTCATTGAATTACGGCACTTTCGGTACAGATGAGGTGGGACACACCCTTGGCAAGGTCCGGACCCTGCCCTTACATGGCATTTTTCAGGAAACAAAGCAGTTGTCTTTCCTGCTCAGGCTGAACAGGAAATTGAGATCAGGCTTCCTCCTTGACTTTGCCGCAGCATTTGATGCAGGGCGATTGTATTATAATTCGGCAGGGGTGATGGCAGGAGTTACGAAAACATTTTGAATGAAAGATACGGCGCTGCGATAGCATACCGGCTCATTGAACCTTTGAATTTTGTCAAAAAATCCCCGCACTTTACGTAAATACTCGTTTTTTTGACAAATGTCGAAATATTTAAGTCCGGTAAAGATTTCTTATATACGGATCAATGAAAACACCGGATAACAAATCTTTAAAACGGCCGGATAAGCCTTCCTGAAGCAAATATCCGTTTGGTCATAATTGTTAATTTGTATAATTTCACATTTGCAAATATATTTTTTAGAAGCTTCTCAGACCAGTAGACTGCAACTACAACTCCGATAAATAAAAATCACAAAATCGATTATATTTATCAAATATTCAGGTAGTTATAACACAGTGCTCATGGGACTGACGGGGCGGAAGCATATCCGGGCGTATAGGTTTAACATAAAATATTCAGGCTTGCAAGTGAGAAATAAGAATCAGTTAACTATTAGAAATACTATCCATTATTAATCTTAATGTTTGAATACTTTACATTGAACGTGAGACATCGCATGAAATCACCCATACTCATATCTCTGTTACTTCTGGCAGTAATAACCGTATCTGCCCAGCCATACAAGAGACCAGCCACACTCAACCCTAATTCGGGCTATTCCAATGTGAATGAACTTGCGGGCGGTTTCGGACTTGGAATTACTTCAGAGGATTACGCAAGACATTTTGTGGGTTTTACAACAACTCACGGCTACCAGCTTAATCTGTTTGGCTTGAATGTTAAAAGCAATCTTTTCGGTGGACTGGGTACAGGTATATTAGTATATAACGGCGGCTTGCTTTTTCCGCTTTACGGAGATTTCAGGTTCACCTGGAACCGGACGAAACCCACGCCTTTTATATTTGGTCGTAGCGGACTCTTAATAAATCCTGATGACTTTGACCATGGTACCAGGCAGTTCATAAACCTCGGCGGAGGGATCAGGCTAAGGCTCAATGAACGGTTTACCGCATCCTTCAGTCCCGGCATAATGGTCCAGATGGGCAACCTTGTGCCAAGAGACGCTTTCATTGATTTTAAGCTTGGATTGGCATTCAAACCATAATAATTTATATATTGCTTACCGTACAGTGGATAATATGTGTGTGTGCGCTGAACCTTATACCAACAACATGACATCACAAAACATAACTCACACTTCTTTTAATAAGCTTCGGAAGACAATTTAACCTTATTAAAAAATTGAACGCTTATTGTTTTGAAAAATGAAGGATAAAAGACTCAATTTACACCTGTTTCTGAGGGAGAAAGCCCTCATGCTATTCAGCAAGTATTCCATGCCCAGGTGGATGGTATTCATCTTTGATAGTCTTGCTGTTTTTTGTATGTTTTTTGTAGCATATATCCTGAGATTTAATTTTGATCTTCATGCTTTCAGTTTTCCACTGGCCTTCAGCCATGCTTTTGTAACATTTGTCGTATATGCAATTTTCAACCTTGTATTCCGTTCATATTCAGGACTTATGCGGCATTCAACGCTCACTGATATATCTTATGTATTTATAGTAACAACAATTTCATCAGGAACTTTAATTTTAATAACCTTGCTAAGCAGGTTAATGAACTGTGGCGAGGTCTTTAATATCCCGATCTCGATTATCCTTATTCATTATGTTTCAATAACAGTATTCCTGTTCTTTGTGAGGGTCTTAATAAAACTTGTTTTTCGCTGGGCAACAAATATTCATTATGAATCAAATAGAGTCATTATTTACGGTGCCGGCGAACTCGGTTTCATTGTAAAACGTGTACTTCTGACCGACCCGAAGGCAGGCTTTTATGTTGTTGGTTTTATAGACGATGACAGCAGTCTGCAGGGCAAGAAGATAAATGGCATCCCGGTCTATGGTTTTAATGCAATAACAAAGGATTTTGTTATAAAGAACAGGCTTGACAGCATGATAATTGCTATCAATAAATTAAGCAGTGAAAGAAAGGCTGAAATGATTCGTTCTGCTATTGATCTTGGACTGGAGGTATTGGATACTCCTTCAGTTGATACATGGCTTAACGGACAGCTGCAACCCCGGCAGATCCGGAAAGTGAAGCTTGAGGATCTGCTTGGCAGGGATCCTATTAAGATCGATATGGATAAGATAGGGAAAGGCCTGAATGACAAGACGATCCTTGTGACAGGCGCAGCCGGCTCAATAGGAGCGGAGATAGTGCGTCAGCTGGCACGATTCAGGATAAAACAGGTGATCCTTGTCGATCAGGCAGAGACTCCGGTTTTTCATCTTGAGAATGAGATCAAAAGTAAATTCAGCGACCTGAACTATCATATTATTCTTGGAGATATCACGAATTCCCGCAAGATGGAAATCATTTTCAGGGAATTTAAGCCGGAGATAGTGTTCCATGCAGCAGCCTATAAGCATGTACCCCTGATGGAAGAAAATCCTCATGAGGCTTTGAGGGTTAATGTAGGAGGGACAAAGATAGTGACCGATATGGCTGTCAAATACGGAGCAGATAAGTTTGTCATGATTTCAACCGATAAGTCCGTTAATCCTTCGAGTGTGATGGGCGCTTCAAAAAGAACCTGTGAGATGCTTGTTCAGTCGGTTGCCGAGAAGTCTGGAATGAAGACCAAGTTTGTCATCACACGTTTTGGAAACGTACTTGGTTCAAATGGCTCAGTGATCCCAATATTCACTAAACAGATAAATGAAGGCGGACCAATAACCGTTACTCATCCGGATATAACAAGATATTTCATGACAATCCCCGAAGCTTGTGAGCTTGTGTTGGAAGCAGGATTCACGGGCAAAGGCAATGAGATCTATGTTTTTGATATGGGGGATCCCATAAAGATATCTGATCTTGCCTTGCAGATGATAAAACTTTCCGGACTGGAGCCTGAAAAAGATATTAAGATAGTTTATACCGGCCTTCGTCCCGGAGAGAAGCTTTATGAAGAACTTCTAACTGACAGCGAGAAGACTCTCCCCACCCACCATCCGAAGATCCGGATCGCACAAGTCCAGAAATATGATTATCCTATTCTCCTTTCGAAGATCGAATTGCTTGTAAGAAATGCTTACCTTCTTACAAAAGAAGAAGTTGTAAATCTTTTCAAAGAGATAGTGCCGGAGTTTCAAAGTCCGGATGGAAGTCATGATAAGCAAAGTAAAAAGGAGAGAGCAGGCAGGAAGAAGAGAGTAATTTGAATTGCCTGTAACCAGTCACCAGTCACATAATCACTAAACGATCAATTGACCAGTATGCGTAAAATACTAATTCAGATAATATTACTATCGCTTACATTTTCCCTTAGTTCTCAGGAACGCCCTGATCTCGGTCTTAA
This sequence comes from Bacteroidales bacterium, assembly GCA_035414025.1. Classification (GTDB taxonomy): domain Bacteria; phylum Bacteroidota; class Bacteroidia; order Bacteroidales; family VadinHA17; genus LD21. The sequence continues at coordinate 92,055 of DAONXX010000001.1, forward strand.
CGGTACAGTTACCTGGATCGACGATACTCATATCAGGGTTGAATATGACTGGAGTAATAATAACCAATTGCTTGACTGGACAACAACAAGCGGATCATCACTGGTTCGTGGAAATGGGGCTGTCATAATAAACAACGGTACTGTCCCTGTACGTGCCATGATCTGGACCCGGGGCATAAAATGCAGTAAGATTATTGCAGAAGATGTTGTTGCACTTACAGACGAAGGTCATCATCTGAACTTCTATGCTAATCTGAACACTTTCACAGGTGAGAATTATTTTCCCGATCCCGGACTTGGTGCTGTACTTGCCACTTATAAGAATTTTTGGGTTCACAATGGTACAAAGACAGATAACATAGGAATTCCGTATATTGTTGTAGGTGTCCCTCAGGATTATGAATTCACTATGTCTGCAGAGGGCATGACAATAAAATCTTCGGTTGATAATGTTATTTACTCATATAATAATCCTTGTACTCCGTTGCCGGACAGGAAAATTGCGCTTGGAGGCTGGGGCGGTAATACACAATGGGGCAAGATAACTATTGAAGGTGAAATAATTTTACCTGGACAGGAAGAACAAATCCCATCAGATGTAATCAATATCCAGAGTACCGGATCCGTTTTTGCACCCGTGATTGAAGTTACAGGCAATCCGGTTATTGAATGGATTTTTGACGATTTAACAACAAGCTCATCTGCAACACCTGTAAAAGAGTATGGTAGCACCGGATCGCGCCGGAATTACCTGAAGGTTACACCATGGTCTGCTTTAGTCGGTATAAATGTAGGATATGACGCAGCAGATGGAGGTTATGGAGATTTTGCAATGGTCAGGAACCAGTTTGTTGAGAAATTTGATAATTTGTCTATTGTAAAAGATAATCTGGAATATTTATGTGCAAATTACAACCTCCTGGCAGAACTTGACCTGAGAGGCTTTAGTGCAATAAAGTTTATTGAGTTATACAGATGCCACAGACTGAAAAAATTGAGTTTAGACTCTCATCCTGTTCTGGAAAGGCTCTGTGTCGAAAATTGTGATCTTGATGGTCTTGATCTCTCAGGTTGCTCCGGTCTTGAAGATCTGAGGGCAGCTCAAAACACTTATGCTTCAATAAATTGGGGTTCAATCGGACAATCCTTATGGCATATTTGCATACGGGATAATCCACAAATGACAGTGAACATACCCGATCTGACACAATTTCCCGTATTGAGGGAATTGTATATCTGGAATACAAACCAGACAGGAGCTTTAATATGCAATAATTCTGTTATCAGGGAGATTATAGTATATAATAATCAGTATTCCAGTGTTGATCTGGAAGGATGCACAGGATTGAGAATCCTTTTATTGTCCGGGAATCCCTTAACTTCTATTAACCTGGGGACAGCAGAAGCTTTAAGAAATGTTACATTAAACAGATGTGGTTTAAATCAAACACAGATAGATTACGTTTTGCAGACGCTTGATGCAAATGGCCTTAGTAACGGGATACTTGACTTAACATTAAATGAAGAACCATCTTTATTTGGAAAGGTCTGTTTACGCAATCTGATAAATAAGGGCTGGAAAGTTGAAGGCGTGACCGGAATTGAAGATTTTCAGGACAATACGGGATTAATGAATATCATCATGACTGACTTTGAAATGAGAGTATTGTTAAAGGACAATTTCATTTCCTGGAATGCAGGATTATATAATGTAAACGGTGTCAGACTTTTTAGTAAACTTATTGATAGTGATGAGATTGTGTTTAATATTTCTTCTCTTGCGAGTGGAGTTTATATGGTAGAACTTACTGATGGAAAGCAGAGACATGTAAAGAAAGTGCTTATCAGGTAAGCCGGTGGGGAGTTGGCAAAAGGGCAGATTGCAATTTTGAGTAATAAGTATTTATTGCATTACATCTGGCATCCATACTCCAAACGCCGTAAGCCTGTTTTCCCTGAATTTTTTCATTACCAGCAAATATATTTTATATGAATTTAACACTGATAGCCGGCGCCCGTCCGAATTTCATGAAGATCGCACCCATTATTCATGCGATCAAAAATACTGATGTCAGTCATAATAAGATTAACTACAGGCTTGTTCACACAGGACAACATTATGACCGGAACATGAGCGGTTCTTTTTTCGAAGACCTTAACATTCCTGAACCTGATGTTAATCTTGAATGTAATGGAGGATCTCAGGCTGAGCAAACAGCAGCAATCATGATTGCATTTGAGAAGGAGTTAATGAACAATCCTGCCGATATTGTAATGGTTGTAGGTGATGTCACTTCAACAATGGCCTGTTCGATCGTTGCCAAAAAATTAAATACAAAGGTAGCTCATGTTGAAGCAGGCATACGTTCTTTTGATCTTACCATGCCTGAAGAAATCAACAGGATGGTCACCGACTGTCTTACTGATTATTTCTTTACTACAAGTGAGACAGCAAATGAAAATTTAAAAAAGCTGGGAGTTCCTGATAACAGGATCTTTTTTGTCGGCAATGTGATGATAGATACTCTTATGGCCAACAGGGAGAGATTCCGTAAACCTGCATTCTTTGATGATCTCCGGCTGGAAGCACAAAATTAGCTGGTTCTTACTCTTCATCGCCCTGCCAATGTAGATGAAGCGGATAGATTGAAAAATTTTCTCAGTGCAATAATTGATAATTCCGGGGGTATGCCAATAATATTTCCGGTCCACCCGCGTACAGCTAAAATTATTTCAGAATCAGGATTTAAAAGTATTATTAACTCATCAAATCTCACTTATACACAATTTACTTCTTTCAATAATAATTCCGGGAACAACCTGTTTTTGACACAACCTTTAGGTTATCTTGAATTTAACTACCTGGTTGAGAGATCAAAAGCTGTGATAACTGATTCAGGTGGCATTACTGAAGAAACAACAGTAATGGGAGTTCCATGTATGACACTCAGGGATAATACCGAGCGGCCTGAAACAATTACGCTTGGCACAAATGAATTGGTTGGGACGGATCCGGGGGCTTTGAAGACTTATATGGACAGACTATTGGAAGGTAAATGGAAAAAAGGCAGTATCCCTGCGCTATGGGATGGAAAAACAGCTGACAGGATCCTTCAGGTACTGCTGTCTTTATAGATCAGGTACTGATATAAATAACTCTGAATACAGTACTCAGTACTTTTGCCTATATTAAAAATTTCGTAAATTTATAGAATAAACCATCTTATTCAGAAATGAATCGCTCGAAATACTGCCTGCTGCCCATTAGCTGTTTCCTGCTGCTTTTCCTGTCCATTGCAGCTTATGCACAGGCTCCCGAAGGCTTTAATTACAGCGCTATTGTCCGGGACAATTCCGGCAATCCCCTGTCAAACCAGGAAGTGTCGTTCAGGTTCAGTATAGTAAGGGGAAATGTTAGCGGTACTGTAGCTTACAGTGAGACACACAGTACGATGACCGATCCCCTGGGACAGGTATCGCTTATTATAGGAAATGGAGAAATTATTTCAGGTGTTTTTGCAACAATAGATTGGGGAGCTGATGCTTATTTCCTGAAGGTAGAGCTTGACAGAACGGGAGGCAGTTCTTATGTTGAAATGGGTATCAGCCAGTTTCTGAGTGTCCCTTATGCCTTATATGCAAAGAGAGCAGGATCGGGAGGAGGAGAGGGTGCCGGTGAGGTAAACATATCAGCCGGAAATAACATTACTATTACAGGTTCGGGCACAACAGCTGATCCTTATCAGATAAGCGAAGAATCTCATTATGTCGGTGAATATTATGGAGGTGGTATTGTATTTTATACTTATGATTTCGGAAGACATGGTCTGATTGCCTCTGAAACTGATCTGGACCGTACAATACAATGGCATAACGGTAAAGACAGATATACGAATACAACGGGCAATGGCATTGGAAAAGGAGAGACTAATACCACATTAATAATTGCACTGCAGACCAATGACAATCCGGTCGGGAATTTTGCTGCCAAGCTGTGTGCAGACTATTCGGTTACTGTTGACGGACAAAACTATGGCGACTGGTATCTGCCTTCCAAACTGGAACTCACTTATCTGTTTTTAAGGAAAGACATAGTAGGAGGTTTTTCCAATACCTACTATTGGAGTTCAACTGAGTTCAGCAGCATTTCTGCATGGGGAATGGATATGGCTGAAGGCTCTTTTTTCAATATCAGAAAAGATGTTCCCTGTGCTGTCAGAGCTATCCGGGCTTTTTAATAATCTTTTTTAGCCTGAAACACCATTTATAATAACTCCGGGAGTGTCAAGATTTTCCAATAAGGAACATGATATATCTTAAGCTTTATAATTCAAAAAAATTAAGAACAGAGAGCAGCATGATGGAAAAACCGAATTCCGTATATCACTATGTATCCAGCATATTCTGTCTCGGTTCCAAAAAATAGATTTTGAGATAATAACAATTCTGGTATTAACTGGAGAGCATTTTTAAAAATTAATTTAAGTCTTAAAAAATATAAAAGGGTAAAATTTGAATAACATTTCAAATTCAAGCAACACTAATCAGGCAATTTGGGTTGGCTTAGGTAAGCTTAGTTCGATACTATTAGGTATAATTAGTGCTGCAATCTTAGCAAGGTACTTTGATAAAAAAGAATATGGGACGTATAAACAAGTCCTTTACATTTACAACACCTTGTTAGTTTTGTTTTCTGCTGGTCTTCAAGGCAGTTTTTCTTATTTCCTGCCAAAACAGACAATGGAGCAGGGTAAGGATTTTGTTTATAGGCAAATTAAAATATTAATTCTATTAGGATTTGGCTTTTCAGCATTCTTGTTTTTTCTTTCACCGATAATTTCTAACTTATTTAATAATCCAGATTTAAAAAAGGGTCTTAAATTGTTTTCAATTGTGCCAATTCTTATGCTTCCAACAATAGGTATTGAAGGTATTTATGCATCAATCAGAAAGACTCATATAATTGCAATATATACAACTATTACACGTATTTTAATGTTGGCCACGATAACATTACCGGTAATATTCCTTAAAGGTACGTATATTACTGCTCTTTATGGATGGATAATTTCATCTTTTCTGATAGCTGTTATATCCATATATTTAATATTAAGGCCATTTAAAGAATTTGCCCGTTGCCAATCAAAATTTAGGATAAAAGATATATTTAATTATAGCCTGCCATTAATGGTAGCAACTATTTACGGGATTCTTATAAGATTTGCCGATCAATTTTTCATAAGCAGATATTATGGTACTGAGGTTTTTGCCGAATTTTCTAATGGATTTATCGACTTGCCGTTTGTATCACTTGTAACTGGTGCGGCAGTCACAATACTATTGCCTGTATTTTCAAAGTATGGCGAAACTGCAGATGGATTGGAAAATATTTGTAAAACATGGAAGAACACAACTGAAAAAGCAGTGATACTTGTTTACCCTGTTTTAGTATTTTTTCTTTTTAATGCAAAGAGTACTGTTATAGCTTTATATGGAGAGCAATATGCAATATCAGCAGGATATTTTATTATTGCTATGACAATTGGCTTTTTCGACATTATTGTGTTTCAAACTGTATTATTTGGATTAGGGAAGACCAGATTGTATTCCAGAATACATTTGGTTCAGATGGTAATGATATGGCTTGCAGGATTTTTAATTGTCTATTTTTCAGGATCTTCTTTCATTT
>DAONXX010000002.1:0-95243 GCA_035414025.1 Bacteroidales bacterium
ATATACAGCAGCTTCAGATAAAATGGAAGACAACCTGAGGAATAGGTTATTGATGCTAATTGGAAAATTCTCAGAAAAATTTATCGCAAATGAGAAAATTGGAAAAAATACAGATGCAAAAGACCAATTAAGTGACTTCAGCTTAATAAAATGGGATAACAAAAACAATGAAGAAATTGTAAACATAGCACGTAAACTTATATGGGTTTATCATAATTCAAGTTCGGGATTTTCTGCTAAAATTTTATTAGACCAATTTCATTCTTATTATAAAGCAATAAAAGAGGCAGAGAAAGAATTATATAACGAAACCGATAGGCATCTTTCTTCGGAAAAAATCAGAAAAAAAGAAGACAAACTCACTAAAGCTATAAATACATTTCTTGATAAAATGCCAAAGGTATTTGACCCATTTGCAGGTGGTGGAGCAATTCCTCTTGAAGCTGCAAGACTTGGGTGCAGAAGTTATGGTAATGATATTAATCCCGTTGCATATATCATTCAGAAAGCTGGATTGGAATTTCCTCAGAAATATGGCAAACAAATTCTATATAGCATATCTGGATTTAATAATATCTATGGTGATGAAGAACTGAGCAAGATTTCAAATGAGAATAAGGTAATTAATGAAGGAGTTGTAACGGGGGTAAGGATTACTAACAGATTGTCATTTGATATTGAGTATTATGCCAAATTATTACTGACAGAAACCGAAAAGGAAATTGGGCATTTATATCCTACGGATGCTTCTGGGAAAAGACCAATTGCATATTATTGGGCACGTGTCGGAATTTGTAGTAATCCAAGCTGTAAAGCAGAAATTCCTTTATTAAGGCAATTCTATCTCGCAAATACAAATAATCGACATATTTATTTAAAGCCAATAATCATTAATAAAAAAATTAGTTTCCAAATAATTAACGGGATTTGCAATGAAGATGGTTGGATGAAACGAGCAAATTTGAGATGCCCATGTTGCGGTGCACTTACTCATACTGAAGCTCTTAAAGAACAATTCAAGAAAAAAATTACAAAAGAGAGAATGTTGGCTGTCATTTACGACGGCAATGGTGGTAAAGAATATCGCTTGCCAAATACTGACGACCTTAAAATACTTGAGTCTTTGCCTTCGGTTGAGAGACCAACTGAAAGACTTCCCATAAACGACTCACAAAATCTTAAAATAACATTTTGGGGATTCCCAAGTTGGGGAGACATGTTCACAACTCGGCAAATTGCTTTTATAAATACAATTATTTCTAAGTTAGTAAATCTTAAAGACAAACTAATAGATTTCGACAATGCCTACCGTATAGCTTTATTGACGTACATGGCAATTTGGATTGATAGGATAATTGCTCGGTGCTCATCATTTGGACTCTGGCATTCTGGCAGGGAAACTCTTGAGTATCCATTTGGTAGACAAGCAATCCCGATGGTATTTGATTTTCCAGAATCTATGCCTTTCGAAAGAGGAAGCGGAAGCCCCTTAAACCAGTTAGAATGGATTTTAAGATATATTGAATCTGAGGGGTTAAATACATTTTCAAGTTCACTCATAAATGCCTCAAGTGGTGATAAAACACAATTTCCAAAAAAATATATATCTGCCGTTGTTACAGACCCCCCCTACTATGATGCAATTGCATATGCTGATTTATCTGATTTCTTTTATGTTTGGTTAAAACGGACTTTAGGAGAGGTCTTCCCATTGAATTTTGCCACACCGTTAACTCCCAAGTCTGAAGAATGCACTGCGTTAAAGCATCATCACAATGGGAATAAGGAAATTGCAAAAAAGCACTTTGAATCAAAATTAACCCAAATATTCGAAGCTATCGAATTTCAAACATCCGATATAGTTACTATTATGTTTGCTCATCAAAGCACAGAGGCATGGACGACATTATGTAATGCGATATTGACTGCAAAAATGAATATCACTGGTAGCTGGGCATTGGACTCAGAGTATTCAAAATCAGGTTTGAAATCAGATAAATCATATTTATCATCCTCTGTGACTGTTTCAGCAAGACCAACAATTAAGAAAGGTATAGGTGAGTTTAAAACTGTAAAAAAGACGATAGAGACCACTGTTGGACAAGAGGTAAATCGATTATATAAACTTGGTTTTCGTGGGGCTGACCTTCTTACTGCGTGTTTTGGACAAGCAGTAAGTGTTTTTGGTCGATATGAAAGGGTTGAAAAAGCAGACGGCAGTGAAGTTACAGTTGCCGAATTACTTGAAATGGCTAAAGAAAGTGCATTCAACGCATTGCTTAAAGGATTTGATGGAGATGAATTCACCAAGTTTTATATTGGATGGCTGCAATTATTTGGGTTTACAGAAAGTGATTTTGACGATGCTGCCAAATTCGCACGTGTTGGATTAAATATCAATGTGTCAGAGTTATTTACTCATAATCTCTTTATAAAGAACGGGAATAAACAGTTTTTAGCAGGGTACAAGGAACGCTTGGAACTGAATCACAAAATTGGCGAGGATGGTCACAACTTCATTATTGATTTTGTCCATAAAGCAATGTCTTTATATGTGGGAACAAACAGGAATGCTTTACTTGCATATATCGCAAAAGTTGCTGCTTCGCCAGATAACTCATTTTGGCGTGTAATTACATCGCTATGCGAAATCTTACCACATGGCAGTGATGACTATAAACAGGCTTCTGGTCTTTTATTGAATAAAGACAGCCTTATTCGAGAAAGTAAAAATTTGCAACAGTTCACTGAAACACAAGGTGAACTGTTTTAATACCAAATTGAAATGACAAAAGAATCACTTTTTAAAGCACTTGGGTTATTCATTGAAGCGTTCAGGCCATACGTGGTTTTAAGACTAACTGAACAGGCTGGTGATAAATGGGATAAATGGTTTTACGAGGCATTGAGTGATGCACAAAAGGAAAACTGGGATTTGGGCATTGGGAACGGTACTCCACCTGTTAATCTGATTGATTTTCACCACTTGAAATCATTTGCAATAAAGTACAAAGAACTATTAATACCAGATTTTGGCAGGGATGCAAACAAACTTCCGACATGGTTGCAGGAAATAGCAGATGTAAGGCACAAATGCAATCATTTTCAAGAAATAGAAGAACGTGATATGCGCAGGGCATTTGATAATATGATTGATATAGCTAATCTTTTAAAATTAGAAGAATTAAAAGGTGAAATAGAGCGACTTCAAAAAGGTGAAGTCATTGAGACAGTTTCTCAAAAGAAAATTGCCGCATATGGATTAGTCCCTTGGTTTAAAAATGTAACACCTCATCTTGATATACGTCAGGGGAATCTCGATGAATCGATTTTTGCTGCAAATCTTGCTGAAGTTGTTCTTGGTCATGGACGAGAAGTATACCAGAATCCGAGTGTTTTCTTTTCAAAAACATATTTCACAGAAGGTCTTAAAAATATTGCCAAGAGAGTTATTAAAGGCTTGAATGGTAAAGAAGATGCGGAAAACAGGGTGATTTCTCTGCAAACTGGATTCGGTGGTGGGAAAACCCACACATTGATTTCTCTTTATCACATTGCAAAATCAGGTAAAGAACTTGGCAATTTACTACATACCGAGACCCTGCTGGATTATATCGGCAGACCCGATTTTGAACATGCTTCAGTTGCTGTCTTTACGAACAGAACCAATGACCCGACTCAGGGAAGAAAGACGGATGATGGACTGACCATACGCACACTTTGGGGTGAATTAGCATATCAGTTGGCTGGCAAAGCTGGCTATGAAGTTATCCGACCCAATGATGAAAACAGAACTGCACCCAAAGGTCTATTTAAAGATGTTCTGAAAAAAACAACCAACGCTCTTATTCTTATTGATGAACTGGCTGATTATTGTGTCGCTGCTTCTGGTGTTCAGGTTGGTGGAGCATCGCTGTCAGACCAGACGATATCATTTATTCAGGAATTATCTGAAACTGTTGCAAGTATGAATAACTGTGTTGTGGTAGTAACTCTTCCTGCATCAGTTGAAGAAGTAGCCAACTCTGATAAGGCTTCACAAATCTTGAATAGCCTGTCGAGCAGACTTGGAAGGGTTGGAGCAGATACAAAACCAGTAGCTGATGAGGAAATTTTTGAAGTTATACGTTACAGATTATTTGAAAACATTGGTTCATTAGATGTAATTAATAATGTGGTAAGCAAATACTCTGAACTTTATACTGAATTGAAAACAGAAGTACCAGATTATGCAACTCGTTTAGAATATAAGGAACGCATCAAGAAATCATATCCATTTCATCCAGAATTAATTGATGTGTTTCGTATCAAATGGGCAAGTAACCACAATTTCCAGAGGACAAGAGGCGTGTTGAGATTATTGGCATCCATTGTCACAGACCTCTGGAGGAGACAAGAATCTCTTACAGGCACTAATACATTAATACATGCATCGGATGTGAACTTTGCCAATCTCGATGCTCTTTCAGGTCAGCTAAAGAAACTATATGGTAACGGTTATGATGCTGTCATCACTGCTGATGTATCAGGAAAAAGCTCAAACGCATTTCGCATAGACAAATCAAAGAAAGAGTTAGGTGATTATAATTTGGCTGAAGGACTGGCAGCTACTATTTTGCTTGGAAGTTTTGGAAGTACTGGCTCAAATAAAGGAACAAGTGTTCAGGAACTCAAGTTAGCATCCATCAAGCCAAATTCATTTAACCATAACAACATTCATACAGCTCTTGATTTACTGGAAGAAAATGCACATTATCTTTACTATAGCACATCAGGGCAGAGACGGTACTGGTTTCATACAAAGCCAAATGTTAACATCCTGATAAACCAAGCTAAAGGCGATGTATCAAAACCTGATATTGAAACGGACATAATAAGAAGACTTAATGAAAAGTCCAGAGGAATTCAACTTTTTAATGTAATTGTCAATCCATCAGATGACATTCCAGAACAAAAAAAACCAACGCTTGTAATTCTTCATCCAAAATATCTTGCAAATCCAGACCAATTAAATGGGAATACCAAGCCTGTTATTGAAAAGACTGCTACTAAAAAGGGTAACAGCGAGAGGATATATCGAAATACAATGCTTTTCCTTGTATGTTCAGAGGTAACTTATGGTAAGCTTCAATCAGATGTCCGTGAATATCTCGCTTGCTCCAAAATCCGAGGCGAATATGCCAATCAGTTAGAAAAAGACCAAAAGGAAGACATTGACCGTAGGATAAAGGAATCATCAAATGACAGTGACAAATCGCTGGTGGCAGCGTATTCAATTGTTGTAAAGTATTCAGTAAAGAATGGCTTCGAAAAACTGCTTTTAAGGCAGTTTAAAGATAGCATAGACAGTCAGGTGAATAACAATATCATTTCAGCATTAAAAGAAGAAGATTGGCTATTAGATTCAGTCGGACTCGGAGTTCTCCATTCAAATAATTTACTGCCAACTGTTGAGAATCCGATTAAAACAAAAGATGTGTATGAAGCATTCATAAGATTTGATGATAAACCAATGATAACTGGCATTAGTGCGATTCAAACAAGCCTTCTGAGGTATTGCAATACTGGGGATTTCTGTATAGCATCAGGGGATGGGAAAGACTTTACCCATGTTTATTACAAGGAATCCGTACCATATTTTGAAGTGACCAACAATTCATATTATCTGCTTGATAAAAGTCTAAAACCTGCCCCTGTAACTCCCGAACCCAAAAAAGAAGATGGTAAAATGCCTGAAGGTGATGGTGGAACACGTCCTGTTGATGAGCCAGAAGGCGGGAAAATAGGTGGGAAAGAAGATACCATAAAGAAGTTCAAATCAATAACGGTATCTGGCAAAGTACCAGTGGAAAAGTATCATGAACTATTTACCTGCTTTATTACTCCATTTGCTATGTCTGGAAACAAGTTAGACATCGATGTGAAATTCAAAATCAAATCAACAGAAAGCAGTCCATTGGATGAGACAAAGCAACAGTATAAGAATGCTAAAGAAGCTGCGAAACAGTTAGGATTGGAGTTTGAAGAGGAATAATCAGATGTGTTAAATCAAGTCCATTCATTAATAAATTAATATGAGCCTACCAGACATCTGCATTTTTTTTCTTATAGCCTTGATTGGTTTAGCCTATCCTTTGATGCTACAGGTAATTGCGAGGCTTGAAGACAAATACCAGTCTATTAATATTTTGAATCTAATAAAAAGTGAAGTAATCTGGAAATTATACGATTATACTCTTAAAACTTCTCTTGTCTTTGTTTTATCTTACATCATTATCAATCATCCATCACTCGATTTTAATAACAAATTTTTTCATCTTAGTATTCAGATTGTTGCTATTGCATTGATAGTAGGCACTTCCTTGACGGTGTTATTCTTTCTGTTTTTTACAAAATTGGTTTTTACTTATTACTCCACTAAAAATCTGGTTCAATATCTAATAAAAAAGGATAGGAAATTGTTTCAACAAGATGAAATATATTTTAACTCAATTGCCGACATACTATACCAAAGCATTAGATATAAAAATGAGCTAATTACTCGAACAATCTCAGACTATTTTTATGAAGCATTTCAACGATACCGAGAAAATTATTCTGGCAATGAAATTGAATACCCTCATTCCTATTATGTGTTAGTGCACAGAACTATAGAAGAACTTGCAGTATTAAAGGATAAAAGAATTCCACGCCTTGAATATAGGACTGCAGGTGGTATATGGCTTCTGGGAGAAATCAAAGAATATTCAATTCACGAATCAACATATTATTGGTTATGGCATAATTTATTGTTAGCAATCAATTATAAAAGAGATGATTTTGTAATGTATTATTGGGAAAGGGCACATCATCATATTACTTATAATCTTTCATTCATACAACCAGACTATGATTATGAGACTGGGAAAATGAGGAATGAGGATGCAATAACAAAAAGAAATCAAGAGAGAGAAAGGTTTTTTGAATTTCATTATGCATTAGGGGGATTGCTACTTTATAATGACCGCTACGAACTAATAAGCAGAATCTTCAGATTTACTACCAGCCTACCACCAGTATACGAGATGTTGCCAAATAATATGAATGAGATATTCAAACAATATTTCAGATTTCGAGACCCATATGATGAGGATTATATGCGAATAAGGCAAAGGTATTATTTTCCAAATCTTGAAGGAATAAATAGTGAATATGTTATTAAAAATTGGATTTGTAAGTATATGACACTGTTGTTTTTACGTCAATACACTATTGTCCCATATTTAATAATAATGAAGCCACTTGAATATCCAACTATTCCTGAACCACAAAGTGAAAAGAGAATGTGGCTCGATAATTTGGGTCATTTTAAAGCACTTGTTGCAGACCATCTTGGTAATCTACAACTAATAAAATCTTTGGGATTTGAATTTCTGATTGATGGGAGAATAGAGGAAACTGACAACCCTGCCCCGATTTCATTCCTTGAGAACTTAATGAAGATGGTGGAAAAAGATTATAAACAAACTGAATCAGAACAACCAGTTTCAGAGAAGAAAAGAGAGGCATTTCTTAGTTTTACAAATCAGCACTTAACACCAGTATTTGAGTCAATTAGTTCATTGAGTAATGATAAACTAAATGCCGATGAATATAAAGACTGGTATATAACAGGTGAAAATGCTGTCATTGACAAAAGTTCATTTGCAGAAAATCAGCCTTCAGAAAACCTGAATTATCATTCATTTCTGGCAGAAAGCCTTGCGGATAAATGTTATAGAGGCATATCAGAGATATTTTATATTCAAACAAGAAAAAGATTTTTATTTAACAAGGAAGATTTTTTCAAAGCACTTGATAATCTAAAATTATCGCCTGATAAACACATCATAGTAGCTTTTGGAATCAATTTACATGATTACGATGCATTCGCACAAATAAAAGGATTAACTGATAATGATTATAATGGAGTTCACATATTTAGATTCGCAAAGTGCAGTTATGAATTGGTGGGTCAAACATTATTTATTCTTAGTAAAGATAATCTCCCATTGATTGAATTTTTGGAAACAGAAAAGACCATCATAGATAAATATTCATTAGAAAAAATCAATGAGACCTTCAAGCTATATGCACAAGTTGTTGATTTATTCAGGAATGAAGATTTAAGAAACGAACTCAGCCTGTCCAGACAATCGGAAGACTTAACGAAGTCAGTGCTCTTAAACATCTCGTTTGTAATTAGATTCCGATGGGGGAAAAATATGAATATGATTTCTCTAAGGTTATACTCAAAATTCCATGAAAGAGGTTTGTCAAATAATCCTAGTGAAATTGAACCATTAGTTTAACATCGACCAACTTGTTACTATTAAGACGATTGTTTATTGTATGAGGAATGCCGTTTTTGCTTTTCCAAATAATTCAAAAATTGGTGAACTTCTTAAACTTGATGGGTTTGTCATGATAGACAACAAATATTTTGAAAATCCTATCCATAATATTTTGGTAAACACAGATATAGCAATAAAAAGATATATTGAACGCAGACCCCTATCTACAAGTGAGATATTGTTATTTGCCAACTCTCTTTTATATGCAAAGACCCAAGTGTATTAGCGATTATAGTGATATTTGAAGCTTACTATACAAAAGAAGTAAGTAAGTTTGATAATTATTGTGAATTTTGCTACCCGTGAACGTCAAGATTATGCTTCATTTTGTCACGAAAAGATATATGGATATAACTACCACCTGTTCTTATGTTCAGGTAGTTAATGTTTGTATATCTGTCAATGACCATGACTATATTTTTCAGGAGTATTTTCATTATTGGTAGCTTATCAAGAAAAAGGCAGATGAACTTGGAGTAACACCTCAAGAAGTAGACATGGCAATATGATATCGAAAGTCAGCAGTATTAATGAAGAATGATTAGTTATTGAAAAGGGATGAAATGGAATAATAATGAATTAATTAATTCAAGTATCAGAATAACAGCATAATAGGGCAATAATGAGCTTGTTTTAATTAAAAACTTATTTCTGACGTTGAGACACTGATAGAGACACTGCACGAAAACAAAAAGCCTGTAAGTTGCTAATTTACAGGCTTTTCTATTTTTTCCTTGTAGCGGAGGGAGGATTCGAACCTCCGACCTTTGGGTTATGAGCCCAACGAGCTGCCACTGCTCCACCCCGCAATTTCAGTGCAAATTTACAGTTTTTATCGCAATTATCAAAATATATTTGTTTTTTGTGAAGTCCGGAGACCGAGATTGGAAATTCCTTGATTGTTCGAAAAATTTATAATTCACTTCTCATAACTAATCGCTTTCTTATTTCGTCTTCTCTTCTTTCTTCCAATTTTTTGAAGAAATTTGTAAGTTTGCTTAAAAGTGCAATTATGCCACGTGTATTTAAAGCCCTTGAAATAGAGAAGGAAGAAAAAGAGATAAAACGGGATTATCTGGATCGTCATATGCCTCATGTGATATGCCCCGATGAAGTTAGAAGAGGTGAGAAGTTTGCTGTCAAGGTGAAACTTGGCGATGAATATCCTCACCCGGACGACTATGACCATTATATCAGTACAATTCAGTTATGGAACAGGGAAACACTGCTTGCAGAGGCCCGCTATACTGCCGGAGTATATGGAACACTGCCATCGCATGTCGAGATCGATTTTTATATTGTCGCTCCTGATGTATCTATGAACCTGTCGGCAATGTCTGTCTGTACTAAGCATGGTCTGTGGCAAAGTGAGGATAAACCTGTAAAAGTGATCTGAATTCATATTCCGATCCTGGTTTTAAGAAAGGTAAAGTAAGCTCCCTCTTTCTTATGCCTTCATCCTTTTTTATTATCTTTGCAGGCCGATTATTTATTTGAAATGGCAAAGAACGACAAGAAAAAACGAAATTGGCGTGATAAATACCGGTTTTCAATAGTCAACGACACTACTTTTGAAGAGGTATGGAGGGTGAGACTTACGCAATATAATGCCTTCCTGCTTATATCAGCCCTTGTGTTGTTTCTAATAGGAGCCACAGTATCACTTATTGCATTTACCAACCTCAGGGAATTCATTCCCGGTTATCCGGATGTAACAATGCGTCGTAATATTCTTATGAGTGCCATCCGGCTTGATTCTCTTGAAAATGAGCTTGAGCTTAGAGATAAATATTTTGCAAATATGAATGCAATTATCTCGGGAAGGGAACCAGAAGATTTTTACTCTGTTCAGGACACTACCGGCAATTACAAATCGATAGTTTTCAAAAATAATCCCGAAGATTCAGCTTTAAGGGCAAAAGTTGAAAATGAAGAAAAATACAATCTTACTCTTGATCTCTATTCCCTTGAATCTGTTGTGAGTCTTGCCGGGCTTCATTTTTTCCCGCCTGTAAAAGGGATAATTTCAGGAAGATTTGATGAACGGACCAGACACTTCGGAACTGACATAGTAGCTAAACCTAAATCCACAGTCTCAGCTGTGCTGGACGGTTCTGTAATTTTCACCGGCTGGACAATGGAAACAGGTTTTGTGATCCAGATCCAGCATCCGAATAACATAGTTTCAATTTATAAGCATAACGCAAGTCTTCTTAAGGAAACAGGCGACCTTGTAAAGGCCGGAGAACTAATTTCAATAATCGGCGATTCGGGAGAATTATATACTTCCGGGCCTCATCTCCATTTTGAAATATGGTATAAAGGCAGCCCACTCGACCCTGAAAAGCATATTTTATTCTAATACTTTAATTACCTGCATGGCCGAGAGAATAGCACTATTAGGATCCACAGGTTCTATAGGAACACAAACCCTCGATGTCATTTCAAGATATCCTAAAGAGTTTAAAGTAGATATTCTTACAGCGGCTACCAATGTAAAACTGCTGACGGAACAGGCAAGGAAATTTCGCCCCGGTTCAGTCATAATAAGCGATAAAAACAATTATAAACAACTTTGTGATAATCTTTCGGGTACAGGAATCAAAGTATTTGCCGGCCAGGATGCAATGGAAGAAATTATCAGCCTTTCTTCCGTAGATGTCGTGCTTGCTGCAATAGTTGGTTATTCGGGTCTTCGTCCTACTGTTGCTGCAATTAAGGCTGGGAAAAAAATAGCTCTGGCAAATAAGGAAACACTTGTCGTTGCGGGAGAGATAATAAGTCGGCTTGCATCTTCGTCAGGTGCGCAAATAATACCGGTTGATTCTGAACATTCAGCAATTTTTCAATGCCTTGCAGGAGAAAATCACGGATCTATTGAGAAAATAACACTTACCGCATCGGGAGGGCCATTTCTTAATCTCCCGGCTGAAAAATTAAAAGATGTCAGACCAGGTGATGCATTACAGCATCCAAACTGGAACATGGGTGATAAGGTTACTATTGATTCAGCTTCAATGATGAATAAGGGGCTTGAAGTGATTGAGGCAAAATGGCTTTTTGATCTTGAGCCCGAGCAGATTGAGGTGGTAATTCATCCACAGTCAATAATACATTCCTTTGTTCATTTCAGGGATGGATCCGTGAAAGCTCAGCTCGGATTGCCCGATATGCGGCTGCCAATACTTTATGCTCTCGGATTTCCGCGAAGACTTCCGTCTGAATTGCCGCGGCTTGACTTCAAAGATCATTTTACATTTACGTTCCAGAAACCGGATCCTGTCAAATTCCCTAATCTTTCACTGGCTTACAGTGCATTATCGAAAGGCGGCAATAAACCATGCATCTTAAATGCTGCCAACGAAATAGCTGTAAGAGCTTTTCTTTCAGGCCGGATAAGATTCACCGATATGCCGGATGTCGTCGAACACACTATTGAAAATAATGCATATATTGCCTCGCCTGATCTGGCTTCACTTGAGATGACTGACAAAGAGGCAAGAGAAACAGCAAAGAACTTTGTTAAGAAAATCCAAAATTGTAGATGACGATACTAATAAAAATACTTCAATTACTCCTGAGTCTTTCAATTCTTGTTATTGTACACGAATTAGGCCATTTCGTTATGGCAAAGTGTTTTAAGACAAGGGTTGAAAAATTCTATCTCTTCTTCGATCCATGGTTCTCTCTCTTCAGTTTCAAAAAGGGAGAAACTGAATATGGCATCGGCTGGTTACCTCTCGGAGGATATGTAAAGATATCCGGAATGATAG
Organism: Bacteroidales bacterium; assembly: GCA_035414025.1. Taxonomy (GTDB): domain Bacteria; phylum Bacteroidota; class Bacteroidia; order Bacteroidales; family VadinHA17; genus LD21. The sequence goes on from DAONXX010000002.1 coordinate 12,146, forward strand.
ATGAGTCCCTTGATAAAGAACAACTTAAACAGCCACCTAAGCCTTACGAATTCCGATCCAAAAAAGCCTGGCAGAGACTTCTGATAATGACTGGCGGAGTTATCTTCAATTTTATTCTGGCTCTGATTATTTACGTACTTGTGCTTTATGCATGGGGGGAAACATATCTCCCGACAGCAAATGTTAAATATGGTATTGAAACAGATTCAACCGGATATGCAATAGGCCTTAAAAACGGAGATAAAGTAGTCTCGGTTGATAATCAGCATATTGAGAATTTCATGCAAATTATACCTGATATACTACTCAACGACAGAAAAAGCATACAGGTAGAAAGAAACGGAGAGATAATTAACATTCCAATACCGCCTGAGTATATCCCTAAATTATTGAAAGGGAAAGGATATATAGATGTAAGAACGCCTTTTAGGCCTTTCGTGATATCGAAATTTGGGAAAGAGTCGCCTGCAAGAACAGCCGGTGTGATGGAAGGGGATGAGCTGACAGGAATTGCTGACAGTACTTTCGAATATTATGATGAGTTTCAGAATTATCTTTTACAAAACAGGAACAAAACTGTAATCCTGAATATTTTAAGGCAAAATGAGAAGCTGGACATACCTGTTGTAGTATCTGAAGCAGGCATGCTGGGGGTTGTCAGTAACCGGTCATACAGCCAGTTTTTTGAACTTAAAACTGTAAAATACGGTCTGTTGCAATCAGTGCCGGCTGGAATTTCGAAAGGCTTTAAAACTATGGGAGACTACCTTAAACAGTTCAAACTGATCTTTTCAAAGGATACAAAAGCTTACGAATCACTAGGTGGATTTATTACAATAGGAGGTATATTTCCGGGTGTCTGGGACTGGCAGGTATTCTGGAACATGACTGCTTTCCTGTCAATAATTCTTGCTGTTATGAATATTCTTCCTATACCCGCACTGGACGGTGGACATGTAATGTTTTTGCTCTTTGAGGTGATAACCGGGAGAAAACCGAGTGATAAATTTCTGGAATATGCACAGATTGTAGGGATGATAATTTTGTTTGCACTTCTTATTTTCGCGAACGGGAACGATATCCTCAGATTACTAAGAAAGTAGCTGTTTTTTTATTTTTTGATTTTATATAAAGTATTATTATTTTTGTTTTAAATAAAATATTAAAAAAATGGGAAAAATAGGATTGACCGAGATCATACTGATACTATTGGTAGTAGTTCTTCTGTTTGGTGGGCGTAAAATCCCTGAATTAATGAAAGGTATAGGACAGGGAATGAAAGAATTTAAAAAAGCCTCGAAACTGAATCCGGATGAGGAAAAGGACAACGAGAAAACGCAATAACAGTTTTTTCAAAAATAATTAAGAAGGTGTCTCAATGGGGCACCTTCTTTTTTCGGTAATATCCTGATCCGAAACTGTTTTTCCCTTTTTTAGGGTAGCGGCAGCAAGAAGTATGGCAGGATATCCAGATAAAAGAGATCTGTTGATGAATGTTCAGACAGGCTCGTATTTCTGATTTCTTCTTACCGGAATAAAACCTGCTTCCCTGATTAATGCCTGAAGCTCGCCGGAGTCGAATCTGTTTCGTGAACCGGCAGCACTGACTACATTCTCTTCGATCATTACTGAACCTACATCATTTGCCCCTGCATGGAGCGAAAGCATTCCAATATCCTTTCCTACAGTAAGTACCGACGACTGTATATTAGGTATATTATTGAGAATGATTCGGCTGACGGATATCAGCCTGATATAATCAGGGCCGTTGAAGGTGCTTTTTATATTATGTTTCTTACGAAGGAGCGTACCCTTATCCTGAAAGGGCCAGGGAATAAAAGTTATAAAACCGTAATGGCCGGCAGGTCTTGCACTCTGAATATCCCTGATCCGTATCAGATGATCAATTCTTTCTTTTACCGTTTCAATGTGTCCATACATCATTGTTGCAGATGTAGGCAGATTAAGCTTGTGGGCTGTTCTCATAACTGCAGACCATTCTTCGGAGTTTGCTTTTGCCGGAGAGATCTTCTGCCTTACCCGGTCGGAAAGTATTTCTGCCCCGGCTCCGGGTAATGAATCAAGGCCAGCTGAGATAAGGCTGACAAGAATGTCGTGATATGATTTATTTTCTTTTTTTGCCAGGAAGCTTATTTCCGGGGGGCCAAGGGCATGAAGCTTAAGAGAAGGGAATAAGCCTTTAAGAGTTTTAAAAAGTGTTACATAAAAATCAAGGCCCAGCTCAGGATTCATCCCTCCCTGCAACAAAAGCTGATCACCGCCAAGCAAATAAAGTTCCTCAATTTTCCTTATGTATTGATCTGTAGAAGTTATGTAAGCTTCAGGTGATCCTTTCTTTCGGCAAAAATTACAGAAAGAACACTGCGAAAAACATATATTGGTGATATTTACATTTCTGTCTATTATCCAGCCCACATTCCTGCCCGGTATGTGTATCTGCCTTATTCTGTCAGCCACAAGCATCAATTCAGCCAATGAAGCGTTGTTATATAGGTATTCACCTTCTTCAGCGTCAACAGATTGAAGACTCAGGGCTTTTTCATATATCCGGGATAGAATTTTCATGTAACTGACAAAAAATCAACCAAATATGATTGATATTGCTTATCTGCACCGTCTTTGTAAAGGTAATTCATTGAAGGAAAACCAATGAATAATTTGATTAACTTTGATTTCTTAAATTCAAAAATAAAGAGATGAAACCGAATATATTTAAAATATCTCAGATATCTCCCGGTCAATCAGTAGTTTGTATAGTTGGTAAAGCAGAAATTCCTGACATGCTGAAACTGACAAAAGCTGAAAAAGCCTATGCCTTAAAGCAGCTTAAGGCAGGAGAGGAGAATGTTTTCATTAATTCATATACCAGGTGTACTTATATTGTCAGGGTGAAAAATGAAAAAAGCCATTTCAGAACACGGGAAGAATTGAGAAAATCTGCTTCGGATCTAAAAAAACTCATAAAGTCCAATAATCATTCAGAGCTTGTGATTACTTCTCATGAAGCTTATAAAGAAGCAATAGGGGATTTTACAGAAGGTTTGATCCTGGGAAGCTATTCATTTGATAAATACAAAACAAAGAAGGAAAAGAGTGATAAAAACAAATCTTATCCGTCAAAACTTATGCTTCTGGGTGATTTAACAGAGGCAGAGATACAATGGCTTAATGATCTTACCGATGCCGTATATTTTGCCCGTGATCTCATAAATGAGCCAGTCGGAGTTTTAAATGCTGAAGCTTTTGCTTCTGAAGTTGAGAAAATAGGCAGTAAAGGAGGCTTTAAGGTAGATATTCTGCGAAAAGGCAAGATTGAAGCCCTTAAGATGGGGGGATTATTGGCCGTAAACAAAGGGAGCGTTGATCCTCCTGTATTCTGTGTTCTTGAATGGAATCCTGCCCGGAAACTAAACAGTAAACCTATTGTTTTTATTGGAAAGGGAATAGTATATGATACTGGTGGATTGAACATCAAGCCGGATAATTATATGGCCCTGATGAAGGGTGATATGGCCGGTGCCGCAGCTGTCGCCGGTGTCTTTTACACTGCTGCAAGGAATAAGATTCCTCTTCATATAATGGGCTTTTTGCCTGTAACTGATAATCGTCCGGGAGGAAATGCATATACACAGGGTGACATAATTACCATGTATAACGGAATGACAGTTGAAGTGGGAAATACAGATGCCGAAGGACGCCTAATCCTTGCAGATGCAATCAGTTATGCGTCGAAATATGAGCCTGAACTAATAATCAATATTGCTACACTTACCGGTTCAGCTGCAGCAACTTTTGGCATCCACGCTATTGCAATGATGACAAATGCTGACAGAAAGTATATTTCTCTTCTTGAAGAGTGCGGTAATGAGGTGCATGAAAGAATTGCCGAATTACCATTATGGGATGATTATTCTGAAATGATCAAATCGGATTTTGCAGACATAATGAACATTGGTGGCCGTGAAGCTGGCGCCATAACTGCCGGAAAATTTATTGAAAAATTTACCGAATACCCTCTGATTCACCTTGATATAGCAGGGACAGGTCTGCTTAAAAAGGATGACAGTTACAGGTTGAAAGACGGTCCAGCTTCAGGACTAAGACTGTTGGCTACTTTTCTTAAAGAATATGCCAGGAATTATAATAAAATGAAATAATCTGAATATGGAAAATAAACCAATAATAGCCGGCATATCTCACGGCGATATCAATGGTATAGGTTATGAAGTAATACTTAAAACCCTTAATGATCCGTTAATAAATGATATCTGTGTACCTGTGGTGTATGGTTCACCCAAAGTTGCCGCATATCATCGAAAGGCTCTCAATATCACAAATTTCAGCTTCAATAACATAAGGACACCGGAGGAAGCCAACATAAGAAAATCAAATATGATAAACTGCCTTGATGATAATGTGAGGGTTGAATTGGGGAAAGCTACACCCCAGGGAGGAGAAGCTGCCCTTATTTCTCTTGAAAGAGCACTTGAAGATCTGAAGGCCGGTAAAATAAATGTTCTTATAACGGCCCCTATTGACAAACATAACATACAGTCGGAAACATTTAATTTCAGGGGGCATACTGATTATCTTAAATCAAGGACCGGTGTAGATGAAGTTCTTATGTTCATGATAAGCGAAAACATGAGAATAGGATTTGTAACAGACCATGTACCATTGAGGAAAGTCCCGGAATTAATTACAATTGAGTCACTTATTAAGAAAATCAGGTTGATGAACAAATCACTTATTGTTGATTTTGGGATACGTAAGCCTCAGATTGCGGTACTTGCATTAAATCCTCATGCCGGTGAAGAAACCTTGCTTGGATCTGAAGAAAATGATGTAATAATTCCGGCAATTAAGCAGGCTGAGAAGGAGGATATTATGGTTTTTGGTCCATTTCCCTCGGATGGGTTTTTTGGAGCCGGTTTATTCACAAAGTTTGACGGGATCATTTCAATGTATCATGATCAGGGACTAGCTCCCTTTAAAGCACTTTCATTTGATTCAGGGGTTAATTTCACTGCCGGCTTGCCTTTTGTAAGAACATCACCAGTGCATGGAACAGCGTTTTCCATAGCTGGGAAGGGGGAAGCATCGGAAAATTCATTTCGTCAGTCACTTTATCTTGCCTGCAGTATCTATAGAAACAGGTTGTTGCATGCAGAAATATCAAAGAATCCGCTTAAACAGCAGGAGATTGAAATTCACCATGACAAAGTTGATGAACTGCCGCCTGAAATCGTTAACAATGAACCACATTTATGATCGATTATATTAAGGGTACAATTGCTCAGATCAATCCGGCTTTTCTTATTGTTGAGACCGGTAACATAGGATACTTCATTCATATATCCCTGAACACTTTTGTAAAGCTTGAAAATAAAACGGAATATAAGATTCTTGTCCATGAAGTTATCAGGGAGGACAGTTATCAGCTTTTCGGATTTGCCGACAAGGAAGAAAGGGATATCTTCAGATCCTTGCTCACAGTTTCAGGAATAGGAGCAGCTACTGCAAGAATGATGCTTTCATCCCTTACACCTGCTGAAATAGAGCGTGCAATTATTGGAGCAGATGTAAATATTCTGAAGAGTGTTAAGGGAATTGGTTTGAAAAGTGCGCAAAGAATAATAATTGATCTCAAAGATAAGCTGGGCAAACAGACTGGAGCCGGTGAAATATTTACAATTTCAGACAATACAAACCGCGACGAGGCGTTATCAGCATTGATAATGCTTGGGTTTGCTAAAGGTGCTGTCGTGAAAGTCCTTGACAAAATTATCATGAAGGAAAAGAACCTGACTGTTGAGGAAATGATCAGGAGGGCACTTAAGAACTTGTAATACAGAATATAGGCCGGATTGGGATCAGAGGAATCAAATAGAATTTTCCTGGTAATTCTTTATTTTACACTTTGCATATCCTTCTTGATAGTTCCCGGAGAAGCAAAAGGGCAGGTGTCTGCTCAGTCTTCAACAGATACGACTCAAAAATCAATTCTTAAGCTGCAGGATGTCTCAGGGAATCCCTGGGTAAGCACTCCTAAAGCCCCCTTGTTTCTGGATAATCCTTCTAATATCAAATATTCAGCTATTTATGATCCGGAAAAAAATGAATATGTAATCTATCAGAAAGTAGGGCCTTTTGATTACAGGACCCCGGTTCACATGAGTCCGGAGGAGTTCCGTAAATATGAATACCGGAGGGCAATGAACGAATACTGGCAATCAAGATTAACAGGTAAGGAATCAAGTTTCAGGTCGACGCTTATACCTCAGATTGAGATAGGGGGCGAGACATTCGATAAGATCTTTGGCAGCAACATTATAAATATTATTCCGCAAGGTTCGGCTGAGCTCATCTTTGGAATAAATATTTCAAAAACTGAAAATCCGACACTCTCAGAGAAACTGCAGACAATACCCACCTTTGATTTTAAGGAAAAGATTCAGATGAATGTCACCGGTAAAATAGGTGATAAAATGGAACTAGGTATTAACTATAACACCGATGCCATGTTCGAATTTGAGAACAGGACAAAGTTGCAGTATTCAGGCACAGAGGATGAGATACTCAAGAAAGTTGAGGCCGGCGATGTAACTCTTCCCCTGGCAGGAACGCTTATAACAGGAAGTTACAGTCTGTTCGGACTAAAAACTGAAATGCAGTTCGGCAAACTGACTGTAACATCAGTACTATCGCAGCAAAAAGGTGAGACATCTGTGATAAACACCTCAGGAGGAGCCCAGCAAACTGAATTTGAGATCTATGCCGATGATTATGAAGCAAACAGACATTTCTTCCTTTCTCAATACTTCAGGGATATTTATGATGGCTCGTTAAGAAACCTGCCAACTATCAGCTCAGGTGTCAATATTGAACGCATTGAGATATGGATAACAAATAAAACAAGCAGCTACGAACAGGCCAGAAATATTGTTGCATTCACAGATCTGGCTGAGAACAGTAGTCATATTTTCAACACAATACCTGAATTCCAGCCAGCTCCCGGCGATGTCAGATATCCTGATAATAAAACCAACAGGCTTTATGAGCAGGTGGTAACAACTTATTCTGCGATGAGGAATGTTGATCAAATAAAAAATGTCTTTACTCCTTTATATCCCTCTTTCCAGATTGGACGGGATTATGAAAAAGTTGAAAATGCGAGACGGCTTAACGAACGCGAATACACAGTCAACAGGCAGCTTGGTTATATCTCACTGAACATGGCACTCAACACGGATGAAGTTCTTGCAGTTGCCTATGAATATACTCTTAATGGTCAGGTCTATAAAGTGGGTGAATTTTCTTCAGATGGTATCGATGCACCGCAAACCCTGGTTCTCAAGCTTCTGAAAGGCACTACCCTCAGTCCTAAATTCCCCACTTGGGACCTGATGATGAAAAACGTATATTCACTTGGAACAGGTAGGCTTGAAAGCAATGATTTCCAGTTGAATATTCTTTATGAAGACGACAAGACAGGCAACTCGATCAATTACATACCAGAAGGCAGCCTGGCTGATAAAATCCTTCTCCAGGTAATGGGGCTTGATAATCTTAACTCGCAAAGAGACTGGGTATCAGATGGTTATTTTGATTTTATTGATGGAGTGACAGTGAACATGAGCAGGGGAAAAATAATATTCCCTGTGATTGAACCATTTGGCAACCATTTGCGAAAACAGATCGGGAATGACCTCATTGCAGATAAATATGTTTTTCAGGAACTCTACGACTCAACAAGGACTGTTGCACGGCAGTTGGCTGAAAAAAACAAATTCAAGATGACCGGGCAGTTTTCATCGGCTGTTAGTTCTGAGATAAGCCTTAATGCTGTAAATATACCTGCCGGATCAGTTAAAGTTACTGCAGGAGGAGTTACTCTTACAGAAAATGTTGACTATACAGTTGATTATAACCTTGGCACTGTTACAATTATCAACTCTTCATTGCTCGAATCAGAAGCAGCTATCCAGGTATCCCTCGAAAGTAACCAGTACTTTGGTTTTCAGACAAAGACACTTCTTGGTACACATCTCGATTACAAGTTCTCCAATAATTTCAATATCGGAGGAACGATCCTGCATCTGAATGAAAGGCCTTATACTCAGAAAGTAAATTATGGTGAAGAACCGATATCAAACACAATATGGGGGCTAAACACTTCCTATAAAACCCAGTCGCAGACACTTACCAATATAATAGACAAAATACCGCTGCTTGAAACCAAAACACCTTCAACAATATCGTTTTTTGGTGAGTTTGCCCAACTTGTTCCCGGGCATTCAAAAGCTATTTCCAATTCAGGCAACTCATACATTGATGATTTTGAATCGAGTGAGATCCCTCTTGATCTCAAAGCATTTAATTCATGGACACTTTCAAGTATCCCCAGTGGGCAGGATGCATTGTTTCCTGAAGCCAATCTGAACAACAACCTGATCAGCGGATATAACAGAGCCAAGCTGGCATGGTATGTGATCGACCCTCTTTTCCTGAGGAACGGAGCTTCTACTCCCGATCACATTAAGGAGAACCCGGATGAGCAGTCAAGCCATTTTGTAAGAGAGGTATATGAAAATGAGATCTTCCCTAATAAGGAGAGTACTACAGGGATCCCAACTACAATATCTGTCCTTAACCTTGCTTATTATCCTGATGAAAAAGGTCCTTATAACTATGACACCGATCCGGGGCCATATTCAAGCGGGATAACCTCAGACGGCAAACTGAGAGATCCTGAATCAAGATGGGGTGGTTTTATGAGGGAAGTACTGACAAGCGATTTTGAGACGGCAAATGTACAGTACATTGAATTCTGGCTGATGGATCCCTTTGTTGAAAAAACAGATCATAAGGGCGGTGATCTGTATTTTAATCTTGGCAATGTTTCCGAAGATATATTAAAAGATTCGCGTAAGAGTTTTGAGAACGGACTACCTGGGTCTGCAAATGTGATAAATGTTGATACAACGGTATGGGGGAGGGTGCCAACTGTTCAGTCAGTTGTGAATGCTTTTGATAATGCCTCTGAATCAAGAAAATTCCAGGATGTCGGCCTCGACGGACTGAGTAATGTTGATGAGCAATCATTTTTTGCGGATTACCTTCAGCGGTCCATGCTTTTAACAAGTCCCGAAGCTTATCAAAACATTTATAAAGATCCGTCGGGTGATGATTTTCACTACCCAAGAGGTTCAGATTACGATTTTGAGAAGAAAAGCATCCTTGAGAGATATAAGAATTATAATGGACCTGATGGAAATTCGCCAACTTCTGATATGTCGCAGGAACCTTATCCAACTTCAGGCTCCACTATTCCGGACATGGAAGATGTAAACCGGGATAATACTTTGAATGAAACGGAAAGTTATTATCAGTACAGGATAAGCCTGAGGCCTGCTGATATGAAAGTTGGTTCTAATTATATTGTTGATGAAATAGAGCATGAGGTAACTTTTCCCAACAATCAGACATCCAGTGTTAAATGGTTCCAGTTCAAGATCCCTATAACTGAGTACGAGAAAGCGATAGGCACTATAAGCGATTTTAAATCAATACGTTTTATGAGAGTGTTCCTGACATCATTCAGTGAGCCTGTTATAATGCGTTTTGCTGAGATGAATCTCGTGAGGTCTGAATGGAGGAAGTACAATATAGCATTTATGGAGGGAGGCGAAAGAATTACAATACCTGAAATAAATGACGGGACATTTGAAATAAGTTCTGTCAGCATTGAAGAAAATGCCGGGAAAGTGCCTGTCAACTATGTTCTTCCTCCAGGATTCAACAGGATCGTTGATCCTTCAAATCCTCAACTCAGGCATCTTAATGAACAGGCAATGGTAATGAAGGTACTGAACCTTGAAGATGGAGATGCCAGGGCAGCCTATAAGAATGTGAACCTTGATATGCGCCAGTTCAGACGTCTCAGAATGGAAGTACATGCTGAAGCCCTTATTGGAGAGCCGCTTAATAACGATGAGCTTACAGCTTTCATAAGAATAGGTACAGATTATAAAAGTAATTTCTATGAATATGAGGTTCCGCTGAAACTTACCCCTCACGGAATCTATGATAACAATTCCGAGGAATCAAGGGCTATTGTATGGCCGGAGGAAAATCAGTTCAATATAAATCTTTCAATTCTCCAGGAAGCTAAGAAAGAAAGAAACAGAAAGATGCAGGAAGAAGGATCTTCATTGAAACCTACAGATGTTTTTGCCTGGTCTGATGGTATAAATAAGGTCTATGTATCGGGAAATCCGAATCTCAGTAATGTTAAAGTAATTATGGTAGGGGTGCGCAATCCCATCAGGACCCGTAATCCGGAGAGGGACGATGGTTTTCCCAGGTCTGGAGAGATATGGGTCAATGAACTGAGGCTAAGTGATTTTATCGAAGATGGCGGATGGGCGGCAAATGCTCATTTGCAGGCAAGACTGGCAGATCTGGGAAGTATCGATCTTGTAGGTCAGGCCAGTACACCGGGGTGGGGGAGCATTGAGAAAAGTGTTAATGAAAGAAGCAAGGAAGAGTTCACACAGTATGATCTGTCATCTACATTGGAGCTTGGTAAGTTCTTTCCGGAAAAAGCCGGAGTAAGAATACCTGTTTACCTTGGTTTTTCGGAAACCAGAATAAAACCGCAATATAACCCTCTCGATTCCGACATCCTTCTTTCCGATGCTATTGAAGAGGCTGGTAGTGAAGCTGCAAGAGACTCAATAAAAGCAATTGCCAGTGACTACATCCAGAGAAAAACTCTTACTGTGAGCAATGCAGGACTAACAAAAAGGGGTGAAAAATCACATCCGTGGGATGTGTCAAATATCAGTGTCAACTATGCTTATAATGAGGTAACAAGTAGTAATACAAAAACCGAGATCGATGTTGAGAGGAACCATAAGGCAGGCCTTAATTATAATTATAACGGAAATCCTGCCAATATTACACCGTTTAAAAATGTAAAGTTTCTTAACGCACCTGTCTTCAGGATAATAAAGGATTTCAATTTCTATGTCTTTCCCAAAAGTATCACTATCAGAAATGATCTCTCCAGGTATTATAATGAGATAAAAACACGTAACATCAATAATCCGAATCTTAAGATAATACCCACATTTAAAAAAGACTTTGAATGGCGCAGGATTTTCGATGTTAAATATGATCTGACCCGTCAGCTTAAAGTTGATTTTACAGCAACAAATATTGCACGTATTGATGAACCTGAAGGGGGAGTCGACCGGGACAGATACAAAAGTGAATTCGAATTATGGCGCGATTCGGTTTTGACCAACCTCAGAAATTTCGGGCGAACAACAAGCTATAACCATTTCATTAATGTAAATTATAATCTGCCGGTTAATAAGCTGCCACTTCTCTCATGGCTTAGTTCAACAGCCAGGTACGGAGCTGATTATACCTGGCAGGCAGGCGCCATTTACCCTGACAGTATGAACATTAATCTTGGGAATGCGATTCAGAATCACAGTGAACTGTCTCTGACTGCAATGGCAAACCTGTCTTCAATTTATTCGAAATCCAAATTCCTTAAGAATATTGAAAACAATACCCGCCCTGATGCAAAACAGAGGATGCAAACAGAATTGAAAACCGTTACCTATATCCGGGAGAATGTTAACATACGGCCAAATGCCGTAAGATCAATAGTGCACAACCTGCGTACAAAAGATGTAAATGTAAAGGTAACAAAGAAAACGGGTGAAGAGGTAAAAGGCAAAGTTGATATAATCAGCGAGAACAGGGTCAATTTTACATCCTCAGAACAGGCTGACGGGGCTATAATAACAATAGAGGGGAGAGTTCCCGTCAGAAGAAGTCCGGTGATAATTACCGGGGAATATTTCCTGAGGGCATTGATGGGTGTAAGGTCAGTAAGCCTCAGCTATATTTCCTCTCAGGGGCAGTACCTGCCAGGCTATCTGCCGGGGACTAAATACCTGGGAATGTCGAGTGAGAATGACATTATGGCTCCGGGATGGCCATTTGTATTGGGTTATAGCGATAAGAATTTCTTTAATAAGGCGATGAATAACGGCTGGATCACTAGAGATACCATGCTTAACACACCTGCTTCCTATAATAACAGGTTTGATATTTCAGCAAGAGCTACTGTTGAGCCTTTCCCGGGAATGAGGATCGATGTGAGTGCTGACAGGCGTTTTCAGGAAACAGCAAGTATGTATTATATTGCCGATCACAATGGCAATTTCCCCGACAGTACCCGCAATAAAAATGTATATGGAACTTTTTCAATATCAATAATATCCTGGGGAACCGCTTTTGAGAAAATCTCGAAAATAAATGATTATGTATCTCCTACATTTGAAGCATTTAAAAAGAACCTTGTAATAATATCCGAACGGAGAGCAGCTGAAAGAGGAAGGAGAGATCCGGGATATGATCCCAACATAGATCCTGTTACAGGTGAGCAGCTTGAAAGTGAGTTTAAAAGCGGGTATGGACAAACCTCACGCGAAGTAATGATACCTGCCTTTATCGCTGCGTATACGAAAGCAGACCCGCAGAAAGTGTCACTTGAGACTTTCCCTTCGGCACTTAGGATGCTGCCAAACTGGCGGCTTACTTTTAACGGTTTGTCGAGGTTTGAATTTATTCAGAAAGTGTTCAGGTCAATAAATATTTCACATCAGTACAGGAGTACATATCAGATAGGTTCATATACAACTAATCTGGGATTTGTTGCAGATAATGACGGTTTAAGCAATGTTCGTGATTTTCAGAAGAATTTTATCCAGCAGTTTGAGATAAACTCAGTTATGATTAATGAGCAGTTCAGCCCATTGATCAATATAGACATGAACTGGAGGAACAGTCTGACAACCAGGGTGGAGTGGAGGAAGTCACGGACGGTGGCCCTTAACTTTTCAAATAACCAGATTTCAGATGCAAGGATCAATGAACTGGTGCTGGGAGCAGGCTACAGATTTGATGATGTGCAGATCATACTAAACACAGGAGGGAGACAGAGAACTCTTGAAAGTGATCTGAATCTGAGGTTTGATCTTTCAATAAGAGATAACAAAACTCTTACAAGGAAGCTTATTGAAAATGTCAACCAGCCTGTTGCCGGTCAGAAGATACTTACGACAGGCCTTACTGCTGATTATGTTCTGAGCGACAGATTCAATCTGCAACTCTATGCTGATTATTCAACGACTGATCCTTTCGTGGCAACTACATATCCGACTTCGAATACCAATATAGGTTTCAGCCTCAAATTTACTCTGGCCCAATGACCTTTTTCTGAAAAAGCCTGAAAATCAGCCTGTCTTCTCTAATCCGTCAGTTGGCGAAGCTTAAATAAATTTCGACTTCACCGGGCGCCAAATCCGTAAAGCAATTAGAATCTCGCACAGACAGGATCAATGTAATATTGTGAATGGTTCACCACAGCTCTATTAAAATAAAATTAGTTATTCTTTAGTAAATAAAAAAATTCCTATTTTTGACTTAGATATATCAGTATTTAATTAATCGATAAAATAAACTGACTATGAATATTCCTGACAACCTGAAGTACACGAAAGATCATGAATGGCTAAGAATAGATGGTGAATTTGGTTATATAGGCATAACTGATTTTGCCCAGGGCGAGCTTGGTGATATTGTTTTTATCGAGATTGAAACTGTCGGAGAAACTCTTGAAAAGGAGGAGGTTTTTGGTACCGTTGAGGCAGTCAAAACTGTATCAGACTTGTTCATGCCTGTTTCAGGTGAAATACTCGAGTTTAATTCTGCTCTTGAAGATTCTCCAGACCTTGTAAATAAAGATCCTTACGGAGAAGGGTGGATGGTCAGAATTAAAATCACCGATATTTCGGAAGCAGAAACACTTCTTGATGCCGGGCAATATAAGGCTTTTACCGGAGCTTAAAACTTACAGATGTGTTTTTTACGGGGGCAGTTCGCAGAATATTGTAGAATGCAGATCCCTGTTAAGGAGAGATCAGAGGGTCTTTTTGACTTCCACTTCCTGGTAGGCTTCAATTATATCACCTACCTTAATATCGTTGAAATTCTGGATATTTAAACCACACTCATAACCTCCCACAACCTCTTTGACATCGTCTTTAAACCGCTTCAGTGAACCTAATTCTCCGGTATAAATTACGATCCCATCCCTTATTATCCGCACTTTTGAATTCTTTGTTATTTTCCCTTCTTTAACATAACATCCTGCTATTGTTCCCACCTTTGTAACCTTGAATAATTCCCTTATCTCAAGCGTTGCCACGATCACTTCCTTAACTTCAGGAGAGAGCATACCCTCCATTGCTGCTTTGATTTCTTCAATAGCGTCATAGATAATTGAATATAAGCGGATATCAATCTCTTCCTTTTCGGCCAGTTTGCGGGCATTCATTGATGGGCGAACCTGGAAGCCGACAATAACAGCATTAGAGGCAGCTGCCAGCAAAATATCCGATTCGGAGATCTGGCCAACGGCTTTATGTATAACATTAAGCTGGATTTCGGGTGTTGACAGTTTTATAAGAGAATCACTAAGGGCCTCAATAGAACCATCAACGTCTCCTTTGACTATTATATTCAATTCCTGGAAGTTGCCAATTGCTATTCTACGGCCAATTTCGTCGAGCGTTATGTGTTTCTGGGTGCGCAGACCCTGTTCTCTTTGAAGCTGAGCTCTTCTGTTTGCTATGTCTTTAGCCTCCCTTTCGTTATTCATTACGTTGAACTTATCACCTGCCTGAGGCGGCCCGTTAAGTCCGAGCACCAGAGTCGCAGCTGAAGGAAGAGCTTTTGATATTTTGTGTCCCCGCTCATTGTACATTGCCTTGACATTTCCGAAGTAAGTCCCGGCAAGCATTATATCACCTACCCGTAAAGTGCCTGCTTTTACAAGCACGGTTGCCGTATAACCCCTTCCTTTATCGAGGGAAGATTCAATAACGGTCCCTATTGCAGGTTTGTCAGGATTAGCTTTTAGCTCCAGCATTTCAGCTTCGAGAAGGACTTTGTCGAGTAAGATATCAATATTCAATCCAGTTTTGGCAGATATTTCCTGTGACTGATATTTCCCTCCCCAGTCTTCAACGAGGTAGTTCATATTAGCCAGAGCTTCTTTTATTTTTTCAGGATTAGCTGTTGGCTTATCTATCTTATTAATTGCAAAAACGATAGGGACACCTGCTGCAGAAGCATGGTTTATAGCTTCAACTGTTTGAGGCATTACTCCGTCATCTGCCGCAACAACAATTATGGCGATATCCGTTATCTGTGCTCCTCTAGCCCTCATTGCTGTAAATGCCTCATGACCGGGAGTGTCGAGGAATGTCAACTGGCGTCCATCATCAAGACGGACTCCATATGCTCCGATATGCTGTGTTATGCCACCGGCTTCACCGGCTATTACATTTGTTCTTCTTATATAGTCGAGGAGTTTTGTCTTCCCATGGTCGACATGCCCCATTACTGTTACAATAGGGGGCCTGGGTTTCAAATCCTCCTCTCTATCCTCCTCCTCCTGGACAGCTTCCTGAAACTCAGCGCTTACAAACTCAACCTTGTAGCCAAATTCATCAGCCAGAATAGCCATTGTTTCAGCATCAAGTCGCTGATTTATTGAAACAAACAGTCCCAGATTCATGCAGGTGGATATGATTTCAGTAACCGGTACATCCATCATTATTGCCAGTTCGTTTACTGAAACGAATTCCGTTACTTTAAGGATGTTTTTGCTCTGTTCGATCTGATCTTCGGCTTCCCTGTGCTTCTGGCTTATTGCATCACGTTTTTCACGGCGATACCTTGAGCCTCTTGATTTTCCTTTAGTTGTAAGTCTTGCCAGGGTCTCCTTAATCTGCTTCTGAACTTCTTCTTCATCAACTTCTGTTCTTACAGGTCTTTTCCTCTGTACCCGTTTTCCACCTTTATCCTTTTTTTCTGTCGTTTCAGGTTTGACAACAGAGACCTGATCCTTTTTCTTTGTGATCCTTTTTCTTCTTTTCTTTCTTTTGCCATCGGAATCAGGATCTATTTTAACAGGCTGATTAGGAGCCTGTTTTTTCTTTTCTTCAACGGGAAGGTCTATTTTTCCAACAACAGTTGGGCCGGATAATTTTTCAATATCAGGCCTGAACACTTTAAAAATTTCTTCTTCAGGTTCGACAATCTGAGGGACATCAATAAGTTTTTCTTCTTTAGCAGGAAGCGTAAGGGGTTCCTGCACTTCTGATGTTGTTTTTATTTCTGATTCAGCAGTTTCTTCCTTTTGTTCAGCAATTTTTTCTTCAGGTTGTTTTGACAATACCTCTTCAGCTAAGGATTTTCCTTCCTTTGAGATAGTTTCGAGATCAATTTTACCAACTATATGTATGTCGATCGGAGGGGCCTTTTTTTCTTCCTTTTCAAGGGCTGTTTTTTCAGGTTCGTCCGGTTTCGGGGTTACCTTCTCTTCTTTCACTTCCTTAGGAGGGGCAGCCTTTTCGATTTTTGGTCTGGTTGTTTCGTCAAGATCTATTTTCCCTACAAGTTTAATATCAGGTTTGGCGATCTCAGTTTTTATATCGACATCTTTCTTTGTTATTGAAGAGTCTTTCAGTATTACTTCCTCAACGTGCTCCACATCTTCAGCGGAGTTCTTTTCGGCGAAGTCGTCAATGGAGACGGATTCTTTCTTTTTGGTAATGTCTTTAAGACTAAGCCTTTCAGATTCCTTTTTGACGCTTATGTCTGTACTATACTCTTTTACGAGTAAATTGTAAGCCTCGTCCGGGAGTTTGGTATTTGGGTTTGGATCAAGATCGAACCCTTTTTTGTTAAGAAATTCCACAATAGTGGAAATTCCCACATTGAATTTACGGGCTGCCTTACTTAATCTCGTTGCCTTTATGTTTTCTGTCATATATTCCCCCCTGGCTTTGTAAATCCTTATAAAATTGTTTTAATATTATTCAAATTCAGCTTTAAGGATGTTTACCACTTCTTTTACTGTCTCCTCTTCAAGATCTGTTCTCTTTACAAGATCGCTTATTGAAAGGTTGAGAACACTTTTGGCCGTGTCGCATCCTATAGCCTTTAATTCTTCAATTATCCATTCCTCAATCTCGTCACTGAATTCCTCGAGGTTGACATCTTCTTCATCCTCGCCTCCCGGTTCTCTATAAACATCAATTTCATAGCCGGTCAGCTGGCTGGCGAGTTTTATATTCAGGCCCCCTTTCCCTATTGCCAGCGATACTTCATTTGGTTTTAAGTATATTTCGGCACGTTTGGTCTCTTCATCAAGTTTAATAGATGTAATTTTTGCAGGACTCAGAGCTCTCTGGATGAACAGCTGATTATTTGAAGTAAAATTAATTACGTCAATGTTTTCGTTTCGCAGCTCCCTTACTATACCGTGTATCCTTGACCCTTTCATTCCCACACAGGCGCCTACCGGATCAATTCTTTCATCATAGGATTCAACTGCAACTTTTGCTCTTTCACCTGGCACTCTTACAATTTTTTTAATAGTAATCAATCCATCAAATATCTCCGGCACTTCAAGTTCAAATAGTCTTTCAAGAAAAACAGGCGAGGTCCGGCTGAGTATTATTAAAGGAGTATTATTTCTCATTTCTACTTTTATAACAACAGCCCTGATTGTGTCTCCTTTGCGGAAGTGATCAGAGGGTATCTGTTCGCTTTTTGGCAGAATAAGTTCATTGCCATCATCATCAAGAACAAGTATCTCTCTTTTCCACACCTGATAAATTTCGCCGGTCACAATCTCACCAATCCTGTCCTTGTATTTCATGTAGATATTATTCTTTTCAAGATCAAGGATACGTGCAGTGAGATTTTGTCTCAGGGCCAGGATAGATCTTCTGCCGAAATCTACAAATTTAACTTCATCTGATACTTCTTCACCAACTTCATAGTCCTCATCAATTTCTTTTGCCTTGGAAAGAGGAATCTGTGTTATAGGATCTGTAAGCTGGTCATCTTCAACCACAACCCAGTTTCTCCAAATTTCAAAATCACCCTTATCTATATTTACAATAATATCAAAATTATCAGCTGAGCCATACTTTTTTGCCAACAACCCCCTGAAAACATCCTCAAGAACACTCATCATAGTAGGCCGGTCGATGTTTTTCAACTCTTTAAATTCTGAAAAGGTGTCAATCAAATTAACATTTTCCATTTGGTTTAATTCCCTTTTATTATACTATAAATTGCCTTTGCTGATTTAACCTGATCAAAATTGAAGGATTTATCCAGTTTTTCTGATTTTTTTCCTTTAATCCTGATCTCTGTTTCGAGTTCAAATCCTCCTTTTGTAACATTCTTCAGTACACCTGTGAATCTCTCTCCACTGGAATCGACAACCTCAATTTTCCTGTTTTCGTATTTCCTGTATTGCTCTATAACAGCAAAATGTGCGTCAAGTCCAGGAGATGAAACCTGTAATTCGAAATCCACTGAATTCCGGTCCAGAATTGTCTCAATATGACGATGAAGATCTGCACATTGTTCCAGCAGTATTCCGTTAAAAGTGTCGATAATTACAGATATCCTGTTTGTACTGCTTACTTTAACAGCAACAGGAAATATATCTGTTCCCTTAATATATTCATTAACAATATTTTCTATTTTACTCTTTTCAATCATCAAGAACTAAGGATAATAAAATAGGGGACTTTGGTCCCCTAGTTTCCCCTCTTTTCGGATGCAAAGATAATTAAGGTTTCGGAAATAACAAGTGTTCAGTTAAATAATAATTTTAATTTGCGACCTTTGTGATGTATGATAAGAGAAATATATTCCAGGCAGGAAGTTGCTCAGTTACAGCATTGTACTTTGTGTCCCAGAAAATGTGGAGTTAACAGATTTGAGGGAGCAAAGGGTTATTGCGGGACAGATGCGGGTCTTAATATAGCGTCGATCTGCATACACAGGGGAGAGGAGCCTCCGATAAGCGGACTGGATGGCATTTGTAATGTATTTTTCTCCGGTTGTAATCTCAGATGTATTTATTGTCAGAATTATGAGATAAGCAGGCCTCGGTCCAACAGTGGGAATTTTACATTCAGTGAGGCAGTTAGTGTTATAACAGACATTATCAGGGGAGGTATAAAAGCTATCGGTTTTGTTTCCCCCTCGCATATGATACCACAGATGAAAGCTCTTATCAGAGCTGTAAGGGAGACCGGACTCAAACCCATAATAGTCTATAATACAAACAGTTATGACTGTCCGGAAGTAATTGAGGAAATTGAAGGATTGATTGATGTATATCTTCCGGATCTTAAATATGTAACACCGGTCATTGCAAAACAATATTCAGATGCAGCTGACTATTCTGACGTTGCACTTAAAGCTCTCAGAAAAATGTATTATCAGAAAGGTTCCGTTCTGCAAAAAGATGAACAGGGCAGTGCAGAGAGCGGGATACTTATACGTCATCTTGTTCTCCCGGGCCATAGCGAAGAGAGTAAGGCAGTTTTGAAAACAATTGCTGAAGAACTTTCTCCTGGTGTTAATCTGTCACTTATGTCGCAATATTATCCGGTGCCGGGTGTTAGGGATCATTCAATTCTTAATCGTAAATTATATAAAGATGAATATGAATCGGTAGTTGCAGTTATGAAGAGTCTTGGTTTCCGGAATGGCTGGATCCAGGATCTGAACAGCTATTTAAATTACAGACCTGATTTTAGCAGAAACCATCCCTTTGAATAGAAGTCAGCAACTTTAAGGAAAAGGATAATTATATAAGATAAAATACAAAGAGGGTGTTTTCTTAACACCCTCTTTGTCAATGATTCTAAACCTGTGTTATCTTTTCCTTGTTTCGCTGTTAACTCTACTGCTTGTATTAGCATTTTGCCTGCTTTCAATACGGGAAGACGACTGTTTAGAAGAAGCTTTTGGGGCCTGGGTGTTGCTGCTTCTTTCAGGTTTTGCCGCGATCGTCGTTTTTGTTGACGGCTTATTTTGTGCGGCTGAAGTACTCCTTTCACGTTCAACTCTTGTTGTTGTTGATCTTGCTGTAGTTCCGGTATTTCTTCCTGTTGCCAGATCTCTGTTTCTTTCCGCTGTTGCTGTTGTTGATCTTGTAGAAATGCCAGGGTTCTGACTGGTTGTTCTTTCCTGTGTCCTTTCCCTTGCAGTTGTTGTTCTTGTGGTAGTACCGGGGTTCTGGCTAGTTGTTCTTTCCTGTGTTCTATCCCTTGCAGTTGTTGATCTTGTTGCGGTCCCTGTATTTCTGTCTGTTGCCAGATCTCTATTTCTTTCCGCTGTTGCAGTTGTTGATCTTGTAGTAGTACCGGGGTTCTGGCTAGTTATTCTTTC
The DNA here is from genome assembly GCA_035414025.1 of Bacteroidales bacterium. GTDB lineage: Bacteria > Bacteroidota > Bacteroidia > Bacteroidales > VadinHA17 > LD21. The sequence continues at coordinate 32,525 of DAONXX010000002.1, forward strand.
CTGTGTCCTTTCCCTTGCAGTTGTTGTTCTTGTAGTAGTACCGGGGTTCTGACTGGTTGTTCTTTCCTGTGTTCTATCCCTTGCTGTTGTTGTAGTTCTGGTAGAAGTACCAATGTTTCTGTCAGTCGTTCTTTCCCTTGTCGTTACATTTGCCCTTGACTGGACAGGAGTACCCTGCTTTGCAACTTCACCATTTCTTTCCCTGTTTGATCTGGATACGCTGCTATTTAGATTTCTGACTACAGGAGTGTTTTCAGCGGTCCTTCTTGTCTGAGTGGGATGCATTTTTGTAAAGAGGATTTCACCTTCTCTTCTCTGTTCAGGGCGGGAATATGTTTCTCTGTAAGAACCTTCTTTTATTCTTGAATACACTCTTGGTGACTGAGTACGAATACTTATGTAGTAAGTATTGTAATTTGTATATCTCGGGCGGGACCAGAAGCGGTAGTGTACGTAGTAATCGTGGTACCAGTTGTAATGATATCCGTAGTAGTAGTGCCAGTAATAAGGTCTCCAGGGTCTCCAGGAGACAGGGTAGTAACCCCAGTACCAGGAAGAGCGCCATACAACGTAATTAGGCATAAAGATGAATCTTATAACCGGCCAGGTTGCTACCTGGTAAGTGGTGGTCCTGACAAGTGTAACATTTGTTGCACTTGCTCTGTTCCCCATATAGCCGGGGTTGGGAGTTTCATCATATATGGGTTCAATAATGTAATTTCTGCCATATAATGCCTCGTCGCCTATAAGCTGGATCTCTACAGAGCCGTTACGAAACTTTTCTACTGTAAAGATAGCCACATCCTGACTCTCATTCCTGTCGAGAAGGGCCCTTAACACAATTGTATGGACGTTGCCATCGACATAATCCGTAACGGTTATATAATCTATAAGGTTATCACCGTTAAGATCCAGGTTATTAATCCTGCTGTTTTCGTCATTAAGACCTCTTTCGAAATCCTCAAGAGTCTTTGATTCACGGAACAGTTTCATTACTGCATACAGGTTAAGATTGTCTCCGGGCAGCCCCAGATATTCTTCAGGATAATTCTGAGAAAAAACTGTGGTTACAAATGAAACCAGGACTGCGATAATCGATGTAGTTATTAACTTTTTCATTTTCGTAAGTTTTAGAAGAATCAGCTCTTCAACTTATAAATATCAAATGCCGTACCAATTTTTACCTGTTTTTTTCAAACAGTTGTATTACTGGCATTTACGATATCGCAGATTTGTAAAGGATTGATTCTATTTTCGGAAATTAACAACTACCCGGCCTTCCTGCTTAGTCAGATCTACCTCTTTTGAGATGCCATTAACTGTTACTTTATATTTTCCGTAAAAAGCCGGCACTTTGAGCAGTCCCTTTTTCCCTGCCGTTCCCGACTCTTCAGTCCACCATTCGTTGAAAACCAGATTTCTGTATGCCTCCAGAGCTGGTGTTGGAGACCAGTCCCTTTTATACAGAGAGGATGAAGGGATCCAGTTGGCACCTTCCCAGAATCCCCATAGAATAATGGCTTCTACTGCCGGATGGGCAAAACATATTCTGAAATAATCCGTAATTTCTTTAGCTTTTGACTCTTCCTGTTCAGGTGTGAGTTGTAATTGCCTGTACTTGGAACGCATCCCCGGCAAATTAAACTCTGTAATACGGATCGGAAGTTTAAAAGTTGCGAGAGAATCGAGTGCATCCTTGAGAAACTGGCGATCAAAAGTTTCCAGATGGCTGTGGCCTTGTACACCTATCCCTGCTATTGGGATGTCCTGTTTCAGTATTTTACGGATATGTGCCATATACTCTGGCAAGCCTATGCCTAAAGGAGAGTCATTTATGAGAATATCATAGTCATTTAAATACAATTTTGCATCAGGATCTCCATTTAAAGCCCACTCAGCCATTTGCTTTGTTATTTCAGGACCAAGTCTGTCTTCAAAATAATTTCCATGGATCATCTCATTATTGAGGTCATATTCAGCAAACCGGCCTTTATAGCGCCTTGTTATTCTTTCGGCCCTGCTTTGTATTCTTTGTCTTAATTCATTATCATCCATTTCAGTAACCCATGATTGTATGTAGGTCTGACCTGTGTTGGGGGATTTTAAAATTCCCCAGAAAAGATTATGTCCACGCAGGGGGATGTTGTTTTTTTCAGTAAAACTTAAGATTGAATCAATAACTGCATAATTCTCCTGATCCTTTCGTGGTTCCATAACCGCCCATTTAAGAGCATTTTCAGTAACAGCAGAATTAAAATTTTCCAGGAATTTTTCCTTGAATTTTTTAAGATCGTCCGGTTTCATGCCTCCGGCCAGGCTGTTTGGTATTGCGCATCCAAACCAGAATTCATGCTTAAGTTGTTCAACGGTAACTTGCTGCCCCCGCCTGGCTTTAACAATAAGTTCTCCTTTGCGGTTCTGTTCTATAGACTTATTGAGAACTTCAAGAGACTGACCTTTTGTTTCTGAAATAAAAAACAAAATTATGAGACCAATGTTAATGATCTTCTTAATGTGGAGGTTCAATTTTTTCATAATGCTCATTAATTTTAAAATTTTAAAATTCAGAACAGCTTCCTGAAAACCCATATTATCAGACTAAGTAATACACTCAATACGATCATCGTTGTGACCGGGAAATAGAATTTTACATTTTCTTTCTCTATTCTTATGTCACCTGGAAGATTGCCTATCCAGTGAAGCTTGTTCCCTGCAAACCAAATAATTAATCCTGCTACAATTAGGATCACACCAATTGTTATTAATATTTTTCCTAACTGGGGCATAGTGATAAGATGTCTTGTAAAGTTATAAATTTTAGACGGGATTATATCTGAGGTTTCATGTAGTCTTAATAAGTATTATTTCTATTCTTTGGATCTGAACTAATATACATTGTACACTGGCAGGAGCAAGTTAATTCTTTAGGTTATCAGTTCTGTTTATTATCTTTCAGCAAAGTTCCTGGAATGATTTCCTGAATTTAAGAGGATGAGCAATATTATGAAAAGTCTCCCTAGTACCTCCCGATCCTATGATTGTGATTGATCCGTAATTCAATATACGACCCATTATCGACTGTTCAACATTTACGCTTTCAATCTTTGAAAGATTCATCTCGAAAGTATTTCTTGCTATAAAACCGGTTTTTATAATAATCCTCCTGTTTGTTATAACATATTCCGAAAGCCATCTGTCAAGCCATGCATGGATAGTCAGGGTAAAGATTGATTTCAGGGAAAAGAAAATGACCCAGTGCAGTTTTGTTTCAAAAACAACTGATTCATTACTTATCAGATGTTTATTTACATAACTTCCCATAGAAATTTTTCTTATAAAGGAAGTTAATTTTTGTTTTCGCCGATGAACCTGAGGGGTTATTTTATAAACACAAATGCCCGTTTATCTGAAGCTATCCCCACTGGTTTTATAATCATATCCTTGATAGAGCAGCAAAACGATAACATTTTTATGATGAAACAGGTATTAAAATTTGGCAGACAGGTGGCATTAGGCTATAATTAATCTGACATTGTTTGATTTATGTACGGTAACAAAAGGAGTTTTCATTATTTAAAAGAAAAATAAGTTCATACGAATGATATTTATACTTCTTTTGCAGATTATTCTGAAATGCTGTAATCATGCAGGGGAAAGCAGAAAGTCTTAGATTTGAGAAATTAGGAAAACTTCTTGTAAGTTATTCCCTTCCTGCTATTATAGCTACTTCTGCAGCTTCTCTTTATAATATTACCGACAGGATCTTTATCGGGCAGGGCGTGGGGCCTCTTGCTATTTCCGGGCTTGCCCTGACTTTTCCCCTGATGAATATTACAGCGGCTTTCGGGGCAATGGTTGGTGTTGGTGCCAGTGCGATGGTATCTATCCGGCTTGGGCAACACGACAGAAAAGGAGCAACCCGGATACTTGGCAATGCTGTGATGCTTAATATTATTCTTGGGATTGTTATAGGGGTACTTGCTTTTATTTTCCTGGAACCGATATTGTTCGCTCTTGGTGCCAGCAAGGAAACATATCCCTACGCAAAAGATTATATGCAAATAATTCTGCTGGGCAATGTATTTGCGCATCTCTACCTTGGGATGAATAATATAATGCGGGCATCGGGTTATCCGTCAAAAGCAATGGTAGCAACATTGATCACTGTTGTGCTCAACATGATACTCGATCCTTTATTCATATTTGTTTTCAGGTGGGGCATACGGGGAGCTGCTATTGCTACAGTACTTTCGCAAATTGTGGGTGCAATAATTACTTTTCTTCATTTTGCCAAAAGCAAGAGTTTTGTTCATTTTCTCCCGGGTTATATGAAGCTTAAGAGGGTGATAATAAGTGATATTATCTCGATTGGCATGTCCAACTTCCTGATGCTTATCACCGGCAGTGTAGTTATATCCCTGATAAATTTAAATCTTACCAGGTATGGCGGCGACCTTGCTGTTGGGGCTTTTGGTATAATTCACAGTGTGGCAAATCTGGCAACAATGGTTGTTGTTGGATTAAACCAGGGGATGCAGCCTATTGTCGGGTATAATTTCGGAGCAAAAAATACTGATCGTGTTATTAAGACTTTTAAGCTTACTGTTTTTGCTGCGACAGTGGTAACATCGGTAATGTTCCTGTTTGCTGAACTGCTTCCGGGGCTCATTGCACGTGTTTTTACAAGAAGCCCGGAGCTCATCAGCCTGACTATAAGCGGGATTAGATTATTTTTGCTGGTCTTTCCTTTAGTCGGATTTCAAATGGTAACTTCAAATTTTTTCCAGTCAATAGGCAAAGCCAAAATATCAATTTTTCTTTCCCTGACCCGTCAGATTCTGTTCTTAATCCCTGCCCTGCTGATTTTACCCCGCTTAATCGGGTTATCCGGAGTGTGGCTTGCGGGACCTGTATCTGATTTCATCTCGTCGCTTGTGACATTTATTGTTCTAAGATGGCAGATAGGGAAGCTAAGGAATAATGCTGCCTTTGCGTGATTAGCTGAAGTGAATTAATTGTATTGCGAAACAAATTCATATTTTTGTAGATCAAGTATTATTCTTTTTGTGACTTACCAGACAAACAAACGAAAGATTATAAATGATCCGGTTTACGGGTTTATAAGCATCCCCTGTGATCTTGTTTTTGATTTGATTGAAAATCCCTGGTTTCAGAGGTTGAGGAATATCAGACAGCTTGGGTTAACAAGCTTTGTATATCCTGGCGCAAATCACAGCAGGTTCCAGCATTGTCTGGGTGCAATGCATCTTATGGGATTGGCTGTAAATACCCTGAGATCAAAAGGGACACTTATCTCACCTGAAGAAGAGGAGGCTGTTTTTTGTGGTATTTTGCTGCATGATATAGGTCATGGTCCGTTTTCCCATGCTCTCGAAAATTCACTTATCACCGGCATTACTCACGAAGATCTTTCCTTGTTTCTGATGAAAAAATTAAATAAAAGATTATCCGGAAGCTTGGATCTGGCAATTGAAATTTTCAAGGGTAGCTATAAAAGAAAATTCTTTCATAACCTGATTACCGGACAGCTTGATATGGACAGGCTTGATTATCTGAGGAGGGACTCTTTTTTTACCGGAGTTATTGAAGGATCGGTTGGTTCAGACAGAATCATAAGGATGCTCAATGTTGTAAATGATGAACTTGTTGTTGATGAAAAAGGGATCTACTCTCTTGAGAAATTCCTTATTGCCAGGCGCCTTATGTACTGGCAGGTATATATGCACAAAACAGTTATAGCATCAGAGACACTTCTTGTAAATGTTCTCAGGCGAGCTAAAGAGCTTGCATTGAATGGGGTTGATCTTTATGCCACACCTGCGCTCCGGTTTTTCCTGTATAATAAAATAGGACCTGAAGATCTGTTGCAGGAAGGTAATTTTACTCCGGGTTTGATAGCTGATAATTTTACAAAGCTTGATGACACTGATATTTTTGTTGCTGCAAAATACTGGGCTGATAATTCCGATAAAATTTTGGCAGATCTCTCTGCAAGATTGATTAAAAGAAACCTTTTTGCAGTTGAATTGCAAGACAAGCCGTTTTCAGATGACAGGGTACAGGAACTCAGAAGGGCATCAGAAAATCTGCTGGGAATTAATCCGGAGCAGACAGATTATTATGTTTTTTCAGACAGTGTCTCTAATCCAGCTTACACCATTGATGCACCGGAAATCAAGATACTTCTCAAATCGGGAAAGACGGCCGATATTTCTGAAGTTTCTGATATGTGTGATAATTGGTTTATCACAGAAAAAAACACTAAATATTTTCTAAGTTATCCAAAAGAATGTCGATAAATAAAATAACAAATCATGGAATTTTCTGCTGCACAAATTGCCGGATTTCTTAAAGGAGAAATCGAAGGGGATCCTGAAACAGTGGTCCATACTATTGCAAAAATTGAAGAAGGCCATAAAGGTGCGCTGTCATTTCTTGCGAATCCCAAATATGAACATTTCATTTATTCAACTAAATCATCAATAGTTTTGGTTAATAAAAGTTTTGTCCCAAGCTCAAAGGTGGAAGCTACGCTTATCAGGGTTGATAATGCCTATGAAGCATTTGCTTCACTGATGCGTCTTGTCGATCAGTCGCGACCCAGAAAAAAGGGAATTCATCCGACAGCCGTAATTGAACCGACTGCCTCGATAGGGAAAGATGTATATATCGGGCCATATTCATATATCGGTGATAATTGCGTGGTAGGAGACAATTGCTCAATCTATCCCCAGGTTTTTATAGGCGACAATACAAGGATCGGCCCTGCCTGCACTCTTAATCCGGGAGTAAAAATTTATCATGATTGCGTTATTGGAGAAGGATGTATTATACATGCCGGTTCTGTTATAGGCAGTGATGGATTCGGCTTTGCGCCTCAATCGGAAAATGAATTCATGAAAATTCCGCAGTTGGGCAATGTTATCCTTGAAGACCACGTTGAAATAGGTGCAAACACGACTATAGACAGGGCAACAATGGGTTCGACTATTATCCGCAGGGGAGTGAAACTTGACAACCTGGTACAGATCGGGCATAATGTGGAGGTCGGGGAGAATACTGTGATGGCAGCTCAGACGGGAATTGCCGGATCCAGCAAGGTTGGAAAGAACTGTATGTTTGCCGGCCAGGTAGGAATAGCTGGCCACCTTAAGATTGCTGACGGTACAAAGCTTGGTGCACAGTCAGGTGTATCAGGCAATATAAAACATGAAAATATGGTATTTACAGGTTACCCTGCCATTGATCACAGGAATTTTCTTAAATCATCTGTGATCTTTAAGAGCCTGCCAGAACTCAGGATGAAATTGGATGCTCTTGAGAAAGCACTGAGATCGCTTAAATCCGAATAATGATTCGGTCATAAAAATCTCGGGGATATTTCAGTTGGTGTATATTTTTTATTTTTTTTGTAACGAAATAATTAAAACCTAATTCCAATGGTTGAAAAACAAAGAACCCTTGCAAAAGATGTTACTCTTAGTGGAAAGGGATTGCACAGCGGAGTCGATGTTACAATAACTTTTAAGCCTGCACCGGCAAATCACGGGTATAAATTCTGCAGGACTGATCTTCCGGGCAAACCCATTATAGAGGGATTGGCCGAGTATGTTTCGGATACCTCGAGGGGAACGACCCTTACTCAGGGCAATGCTTCAGTTGCCACAATAGAACATGTGCTCGCAGCACTGCATGGTATGCAGGTTGATAATGCGCTTATTGAGCTCAATGGCCCGGAAGCTCCGATAATGGGTGGTGGGGCCTGGGCTTTTACTAAAGCAATTAAGGAAGCCGGGTTTATTGAACATAAGGAAAAAAGGAACTATTTTGTTGTAAAAGAGAAATTAGCCTTCTCTGATGAAGAACACGGAGTGGATCTGATCGTTTATCCCGATGATCATCTCAGTATTAATGTTCTTATTGATTATAATTCAAGAATACTTGGTAACCAGTATGCCATTCTGGATTCTGTGAATGACTTTGAAGAGGAAATTGCGAGGAGCAGGACATTTGTTTTTTTCCATGAGCTGGAGCCGCTTTACAATATGGGACTTATCAGAGGAGGACATCTTGATAATGCAATTGTTATTCTTGAGAAGGAAGTTGAACAATCAGAAATAGACAGGATAGCAAGATTATTCAACCGGCCCGGAATAAACTCTCACAAAGCAGGTATCCTTAATAATACGGAACTCAGGTATCCTAATGAACCGGCACGCCATAAGCTTCTTGACATTATGGGCGACCTTGCACTTGTCGGTCACCCAATAAAAGGAAAGGTTGTTGCTACACGTCCGGGTCACTATGCCAACACACGCCTGGCAAAGATCATGAGACAGGAAATGAAAAAGGCATTGTCGAAAAGGAATATCCCTGTTTACGATCCTTCAAAAACACCGGTTTACACAATAGAAGATATTAAGAAAAAACTGCCTCACAGGCAGCCTTTTCTGCTTGTTGATAAGATAATCCATCTTGATGAAAACACTGTTGTGGGGATAAAAAATGTTACTTACAATGAATCTTTTTTTCAGGGGCATTTCCCTGATGAGCCGGTAATGCCCGGAGTACTTCTTGTCGAGGCTCTTGCTCAAACCGGAGGATTGCTGGTATTAGGCAATGTAGACGAGCCTCAAAGCTATTCCACGTATTTTCTGAAGATAGATAAGCTTAAGTTCAAGCAAAAAGTTGTTCCGGGTGACACAGTGATCCTTAAAATGGAAATGATAGAACCCTTGCGCCGTGGCATTGTTTCAATGTATGGCCAGGCATTTGTTGATAACAAGCTTGTCGTGGAAGGAGAAATGGTAGCACAGGTAATTAAAAATAAATAAAAAGCGATGATCTCAAATTTAGCTTATGTTCATCCCGATGCAAGGCTGGAGAATAATGTAACAGTGGAGCCATTCGCCTATATAGGTGATAATGTTGTTATAGGAGAGGGTACCTGGGTAGGCCCTAATGCAGCAATAATGAGTGGTGCAAGGATAGGAAAAAACTGCAAAATATTTCCGTCGGCTGTAATATCTGCAATACCTCAGGATCTTAAATTCAAAGGAGAAGATACAACTGCCGAGATCGGAGATGGAACAATTATCAGGGAAGGAGCTACAATTAACCGTGGTACAGCTGCAACAGGGAAGACAGTTGTAGGAAATGATTGTCTTCTTATGGCATATTCACATGTCGGTCACGATTGCAGGGTCGGCAATAACTGTATTATGGGCAATAACTCCGGGCTTGCAGGTGAGGTTAAGGTTGATGACTGGGCTATTCTGAGTGCAGGGACGCTTGTTCATCAGTTTACAAGGATCGGAGGGCATGTAATGATAGGAGGCGGAGCTAAAGTGAGAATTGATGTACCCCCTTACATTAAAGCTGACAGGGATCCATTATGCTATCTTGGATTGAATACTGTTGGACTTACAAGAAGAGGTTTTGAAAAAGAAAAGATCGATGAGATACATAATATTTACCGGGTCATTTACCAGCGCAATATGAATTTCTCACAAGCCCTTGATTTCATCGGGAAAAATTTCAGGCAAAGTCCTGAAAGGGATTATATTGTTGAATTCATAAAAAATTCTGGCAGGGGAGTCATCAGAGGCCCAAGGTAAAACAGTTATTTAACATTAACTATATCCCTGCCGAAGGGACTTATTGCCAGGGACGTAAACTTGAAGTGCTGTAATCCAAAGGGTATGCCTATTATTGTCAGGCAAAGGACCAACCCGAAGATAGCATGTGTAATGGCTATCCATATACCTCCGAAAATCAGCCATATTAAATTTATCAATATGTAAAGACATCCGGATGATCTTGAATGAACTCTTGATTCACGGCCAAAAGGCCAAATTACCAGAGACGCCATTTTTAATGTCTGAAGGCCAAAAGGGATGCCGACAATTGAAATAAACAATACCAGGCTTCCAATGAAATATTCGATTGCTATAACAATACCCCCACCAAGAATAAGCCATAAAATATTTCCAAGTACTTTCATCGTATTTTATTCCAGGATTACGGTTCTTTCTTTAGGATACTTAACGGAATACGTAAGTATTATTCTTCGGGTTTCCTGGGGTTTGATATCGAGTTCCCATTTAATGAGACCGTTACCTGAGTTTAATTTCCCTCCGGTGAGTTCAGTTGCTTCAACAGTTATGCCGCTATTTGAGGAAATGGGTATCTGATCGTATAATGTGATCTTTATCGTTCCGGGTTTGTTGTTCCTTATTGTAGTAAGGAATGAATAAACCTCTGTTTTGTTTGAACCAAGTACCCGTTTGCTTGTAAAATCTTTTTGTTTTTCCCTTTTAACAAGAATGCTGTTGTCTGTTCCAAGTGAGATAAGAAGGGAATCGCTGAGCTGATTTACATTCAGATAGGATTGTCCTACGTAACTGTTCTCAAAATACAGAGTAGCTTCACCGCTCTGAAGGCTTTGCTCCGCCCAGTTTGTAATTTCTCCTGTCAGATAGGCAAGCGGCGACAATTTTGGAATAGTAATGTATTTATAGTCTGCAGGAGAAGCTGTACGCTGTATTTCAATAGTCTGGATCTTGCCATCGGAAGCAATTGAGTAAGGAATTTCCACGTCGAAAGTTACAGTAGTTTCCCCGATCTGTTTCCCTACCGTCAGGGGTACAGCTTCAAGTTTTTTTATTGCTGCATTTTCCTTAGCGTCCATTTCCATAATGACAGTGGCATCACTTTTTCTTACGGAGCCAGCTCCCCTTACAACGATTTCCTGTAGAGGTGGAGTATAATAATCTATAAACCAGGGGTTCAGTTGCGGAACATCTCCTGCGATCCAGGGGGATGCATTGGAAAAACTTAATTTAACATCTTTCCATTCGGTCCCCGTACTTTGAAAAACATTAGCCTTGTACAGGATATTGACAGGTAAGCTTATGTCATCAACCCTGATATCATATGAGGGATACCATCCGGCATTGCTTACAACATAGCTGAAGGAGAATCTTCCTGCCACTGGTTTGGCAGAGCTTACTGATACAGATATCTCTCCAGAAGGCAGTTGCTGCTTTCCGGTTCTGTCTGAGATCTGTTTCTGAAGCGCTGCTATTTGTTTCTCATAATCTTTCATAAGCCTGTTTTTTTTCAGAACAGTCATAGTTACCTGATCCATATTAGTCGTATAGAGATCCATTACACTTTTCAGCTGATCCGTGCTGAACGATGTTTCCTTTGTAACGAGAATTCCCCTGTTTGCCACAAGGAATGCTTCTTTTTCCTTCAGGACAGTTATAGCAGCTTTTTCATCTTCAATTTTAAGCTGCAATGCTTCAATCTGATTCCGGATTGATTTTATTTCCGGCAGTTCTTCCAGATTCTCAAGATAATTATTCTGATGGTTAACTGCTATGATAGTAAACTCTCCATAACCTTTCACCTGGATGCTTTGTGCATCAATATACGGCGAAAGGCCACCCAGTTTGAATATTGTAGTTCCTACGGGGATATCGGCAGAAGTTTCGTGGAATATCTGTGCACGATCAGGGAAGACAGTTACCCTGCCAATAGGGGCTTTGATAGTTTTATCAGCTCCTGAGCACAACATCATGCCTGCTGTTATATGCAAAATTATTGAAATGAATAACCTGTTCATAAAAGAGCGTATTAAAATTTGACATAAAGGTAAAATTTTTATTCGAGGCATTGTCATCGTAATATGACGTAATTGTAATGAACATGGCAGGTGTAAATGATTTAATCAGTATCGGCAACTTGTCAACATATTAGGATTTTATCATTTTACTTTTAAAAATATTATTGCATATTTGCAGAGGTTTTATAAAACCTGTTTCTTTCAGGATTTTAGTCGGATCAGGGTAAAATGATTTTGATATTTCAGAGAATCCGGAGGATACATAAAGTTATAATTTATAAAATATAAGATAATGCAAAATAAGCTTCAGGAACTTACAGATAAGATTTACCAGGAAGGAATTACAAAGGGAAGGGAGGAATCGGAAAAGATTATTGCCGAAGCCAGAGCCGAGGCTGAAAGGATAATTAAAAAAGCTGAAGATGAAGCTAAAGAAATACTTTCCAAAACAGAGAAGGAAGCCGAGGAATTGAAGGAGAATACTCAATCGGAACTAAGAATAGCTTTCAGGAATGCTCTGAATTCATTAAGGCAGGATGTCGAAAGTATGATCACTGCGAAAATTATTGATGAGCCTGTTTCTGAAATGATGTCCGATAATTCATTTGTTGCCCGGCTGATAGAAATAGCCACAGATAAAATGTTTTTGAATGATGATATAGGCGGAGGTAGCATTATGGTGCCTTCGGAGATGGCTGGTGAAATAGAAAAAATTCTTAGTAACAAGGCTGCAAAAGCATTGTCATCAGGTGTTGTTGTGTGTCCTGTAAAGTCAATGGAAAAGGGTTTTGAGATCATTCCACAGGAGGGGTCTTATAAAATAAGGGTAACTGAGTCCGATTTTAAAAATTATATAAAGGAATTTCTCAGATCAAAACTTGTAAGTTTATTGTTTGAACAGGAGAATTAATGCTTCAGAGACAATATTTCTATTTTGTTGCCGGATTAGCAGATCTTCTGTTTGACAGTGGTAAAAGCTTTGCCGGGATGCTTGAATTCAGGGAAGAATTGAAGAAGAATCTTCATCCCCGGGATTTTCATCTTGTATCTCTTTTATTTCTTCCATACGACAACAGGAACCTTATTAATTTTCTGGAGGGTAACGGTGATGCCTGGGATCAGCTTGGAAATTTTTCGAAAGAGGATTTTGAGGAGCAGTTGAGGATCATAAGGGCCATTCTGAAGGAAGAAGACATTCTTCCTGATTATATTGTAAGAATAATGCGTGAATGGACCGGCCTGGAAGAGGGAATGAAAGTCGCGAATATCAAAAAGAGGCTTTCAGAAGGTTACATAAATACTGTTGAGGGATCGGGGAACAAATTCCTTAAAAGATGGATCAGATTTGAAAAAGATCTCAACAATATTTTCATTTTCCTGAATGCAAAATCCCTGGAAATAGATCCTTCTGATCACATGGCAGGGGATGACCCTTTTACCCGTGAACTGCTTGATCTGTTCAGGTCGGGGAAAGATTTTTCTGTTTCTTTTGTGGAGGATTATGTTTCGGACATTTTTAAGATTGCAACAGAGAGTGAATTTCTTGAAAGGGAAAGGAAAATAGATCTTCTTAAGTGGAATTTTATTGATACAATAACATTTTTTGAGTATTTCAATATTGATCTGATCTTAGCTTACCTTGTAAAATACTCGATTGTTTTAAGATGGGATCGCCTGAATCCTGAAACAGGCAGGGAAATGCTCCAAAAATTCATTACTGAGACGGAGGCCTCAATATCAAGTGGAGCCTCACGTTAAGAGTTTTGATAAGAGACTGATATGAAATTTTTGAAATGAAAATAATCATTATATGCCGACAAAAGGAAAAGTAAAAGGGATAATATCAAACCTTGTCATTGTTGAAGTTGATGGTCCGGTAGCACAGAATGAGATCTGCATGATTTCAATGGATGGTATTGAACTTATGGCTGAGGTTATAAAAGTTACTAATAACCAGGCTTTTGTTCAGGTTTTTGAAAGTACGCGCGGTCTTAAGGTGGGAGTGGAAGCGGTGTTTACCGGTAGCATGCTTGAAGCAACTCTTGGCCCTGGGATATTATCAAAGAATTATGATGGTCTGCAGAACGATCTTGATAAGTTTGAAGGTGTTTTTCTCAAAAAGGGAGAGCACAGTTATCCGCTTGATAAAGATTCCGTATGGAAATTCAAGCCTCTTACTGTTACCGGAACTGAGGTTGTAGCCGGCTCATGGCTTGGAGAGGTGACTGAAAACTGGATACCTCATAAAATAATGGTACCGTTTAAAACAGAAGGTGTTATGAGTGTAAAATGGATAGCTCCTTCGGATGATTATAAGATCACGGATACAATAGCTGTCCTTGAAGACAAAAAAGGCAATGAGCATCAGATTACTATGGTCCAGAAATGGCCGGTAAAGATTCCTGTAAGGGCATATAAAAACAAGACAAGGCCTTTCAGGATAATGGAAACCGGAATAAGGGTAATTGACACACTTAATCCTATGGCTGAAGGCGGTACCGGATTTATCCCCGGACCATTCGGATGCGGTAAAACTGTTCTTCAACATGCGCTGTCAAGGCAGGCAGAAGCTGATATGGTTGTAATAGCAGCCTGCGGTGAAAGGGCAAACGAGGTTGTTGAGATATTCACTGAATTTCCTGAGCTTATTGATGCCAGAACAGGTAGAAAACTGATTGAACGGACAACGATAATTGCAAATACTTCGAATATGCCTGTTGCTGCCAGGGAGGCATCTGTCTACACTGCAATGACAATCGCCGAATATTACCGTTCGATGGGTCTTAAGATCCTTTTGCTTGCAGACTCCACTTCAAGATGGGCCCAGGCTCTGCGTGAAATGTCAAACAGAATGGAAGAACTTCCCGGTCCGGATGCATTTCCAATGGATTTGCCCGCTATAATATCCAACTATTACGCAAGGGCCGGCTTCGTTGAACTAAATAATGGGAAGACAGGTTCAATAACATTCATTGGAACTGTTTCCCCGGCTGGCGGTAACCTTAAGGAACCTGTAACGGAATCAACAAAAAAAGCTGCAAGATGCTTTTATGCTCTTTCCCAGCAGCGATCAGATTCAAAACGCTATCCGGCTATCGATCCGATTGACAGCTACTCTAAATACCTTGAGTATGACGAAGTCAAAGATTACATTTCGACGAATATATCGGACGACTGGATTGAAAATGTTGAGAAAGTGAAAGACGTCCTGCTTAAGGGCCGTGAAGCACAGGAACAGATTAATATTCTTGGTGATGACGGAGTCCCTGTTGACTACCATGTAAGATTCTGGAAATCTGAGGTAGTTGATTTCATAATTCTTCAGCAGGATGCGTTTGATAAGGTTGACAGACTTACGCCAATTGAACGGCAGAAATTCATGCTTAATATAATACTTGAGATCATAGATGCAGATATGAGGTTTGAAGGTTTTGAAGAAGTGGGAACGTGGTTCAAAAAGCTTATAAATGCACTTAAGCAGATGAACTACTCATCATTTGGTTCAGGTGAATTTAATAATTATCAGAAGGAAGTAGATCAGATGTTAACAGAAGTAGCAAAATCATGATAGCAAAGACAGCATTTCAGAAGATATATACAAAGCTTACAAGAATAACAAAAGCCACCTGCTCTGTGCGGGCATCGGGTGTCGGGAACGAGGAGCTTGCTGTTGTTCATGGTCGCCTGGCCCAGGTTGTCAAGATAATAGGCGATGAAGTTACTCTTCAGATTTTCTCAGGGACGGAAGGATTGCCTACTGATGCCGAACTGATATTCCTTGGGAAACCGCCTGTACTTAAGGTTGGTGATGATCTGGCAGGAAGATTTCTTAACGCTTATGGTGAACCTATTGACGGGGGGCCGGCATTGCTTGGAAAAGAACTTGAGATCGGCGGTCCTTCGGTTAATCCGGTAAGAAGGAAACAACCGTCACAGCTCATAGCAACAGGTATTGCCGGTATAGATTTAAATAATACCCTGGTGACAGGTCAGAAGATACCATTCTTTGCTGATCCAGACCAGCCTTTCAACCAGGTGATGGCTACTGTTGCTCTCAGGGCCCAGGCAGACAAGATCATCCTTGGTGGCATGGGACTTTCAAATGATGATTATCTCTACTATAGGAATGTATTTGAAAATGCCGGAGCTCTGGAAAGGATCATAGCATTTATAAATACTACAGAAAATCCTCCTGTGGAAAGGCTGCTTGTACCGGATATGGTACTTGCGGCTGCTGAATATTTTGCAGTTGAAAAAAAGGAAAAAGTGCTTGTCCTGCTAACAGATATGACATTGTTTGCAGATGCATTGGCTATAGTCTCCAACAGGATGGACCAGATACCATCAAAGGACAATATGCCGGGATCCCTTTATAGTGATCTTGCCAGGATATATGAAAAAGCAGTACAGTTCCCTGACGGCGGTTCAATAACAATTATAGCCGTCACAACACTCTCCGGAGGTGATATAACACATGCAATTCCTGATAATACAGGTTATATAACGGAGGGACAGCTATTTCTTAGACGTGATGCTGAGATCGGGAAAGTAATTATTGATCCCTTCAGGTCTCTTTCAAGACTGAAACAGCTTGTGATTGGCAAGCAGACAAGGGAAGACCATTCGCAGGTTATGAACAGTGCAATAAGACTGTATGCTGATGCGGCAAATGCAAGGACCAAACATGAAAACGGTTTTGACCTGACAGAATACGATACAAGGACCTTGAATTTTGCCAGGGAATACTCAGAGGAGCTTCTGGCAATAGACATCAATATTGATATAGATTCAATGCTTGATACCGGCTGGAAATTGTTTGCAAAATATTTTAACCCGGCAGAAATAGGTATAAGACAGGAATTTGTGGATAAATATTGGCCGGGTGATAATTAGATGATTTACTTATAATGGCAGTCGTCAGATTTCAATATAATAAAATATCACTTCAGGCTCTTGAAAAACAGCTTAAAATCAGGATGCAGGCTCTGCCTATCCTGAAGAACAAGGAATCAGCCCTGAGAATAGAGGTGAAAAACGCCAAAAATATTGCTGACCAATATATGAGTGAACTTAAAGCAATTCAGCAGCGTTACGATGAAGGAGTGAGGCTATGGGCTGAGTTTGATTCTTCTCTCCTGAAGATCAGGGATGTTGATATTAAAATTATAAAAATTGCCGGGATAAAAATCGAGGAGTTTGAAAGCATATCGTTTACCATAGCGGATTTTAGTCTTTTTGATAATCCTCACTGGTTCCCGGAAGGGATAGTGATTCTGAAAGACCTCTATACTACTCTTGTTAAAAAAGATCTTGCTCTCAAAAAAATGGATATGCTCAATTATGCAAGAAAGAAGACAACCCAGAAGGTTAATCTTTATGAAAAGGTGCAAATCCCTGCTTTTGAGGAAGCAATGAGACGCATAAAGAGTTTTCTTGAGGACGAGGAAAACCTTCTTAAGTCGGCTCAGAAAATAATTAAATCAAGACAGGAAGAAATGCCCGCAGAGATTGAGGAAGTATTATGATAGCGGATATTAAAAAATATACATTTCTGGTTCATCACAGTGACTACAGTGCTTTTCTGAACTCACTCCGGGATATTGGCGTTGTGCATATTACGGAAAAAAGAAAACTCGATGACACTTCCGTAATCGGAGACGAACTGAAGTCCCTGAAAAAGTACAAGGATGCAATACGGCGCCTTAAGATTCTTGTACCCGATGCAGTTCCGGAAGGAGATCCGGTTGAATCTGACTCAGTTCTGAGTGAGTTTGAATCCTTGCTTGCTGAAATGGAAGAAGCGGGCAATCAACTTGAGAGACTGAAAACGGAAGCTGAAAAATCAAGACCATGGGGTATCTTTAATGTAAAAGATATAAATAGAATAAAAGATTCCGGCTGGAATATTTCCCTGTTTACATGCTCCGAGAAAAGATTTAATCCGGAATGGAAGGATAAGTATAGCATTGAAATAATTAACAGAATAAATGGCAGACTGTATTTTGCACTTGTACATAAAGAAGAGGATAGGATAGATATTGATGCAGAGCAGGTGCTAATACCGGAAAGGGCAATCAATACAGTTGAAAAGGAGCAGGAACTGATAAGGCAGAAGATTGATAATGCAAGATCAACAATAACAGGGAATGCTTCACTCTGGATTAAGTCGCTTAATAAGGGGACCGATGATCTGATAAACCGGATAGAGTACTACAGTACTGCTGAACAGGCGGACAGATATGCTGATAATAACCTTTATGTCCTTGAAGGATGGGTACCTGTCTCAGATGAAAGTAAATTGCAGGACCTGCTGCAGAAGAGCGATTGTTTTGCTTTCACATCTGAACCGGGTCCCGATGAAAAAGTACCGGTAATATTAAAGAACAGCCGCTTTGCTTCATTGTTCGAGGTGATCACCAGGCTCTTCTCGTTGCCCTATTATAAAGAATTGGATCTGACACCTTTCTTTGCTCCTTTCTTTATGCTTTTTTTCGGCTTCTGCTTCGGAGATGCTGGTTACGGACTTCTATTCCTTGTCGCAGGGTTCTTTATTAAAAAGAAAGTAAAGAAGGAATACAGGCAAATAGTTACATTGGCTCAGTATTTCGGTGCCGCTGCAATAATTATGGGACTTGTATCGGGAACCTTTTTTGGAATCAATCTCATCGATAGCGGATATACACTTACCGAAGATTCAATTGTAAAGATGAGGGATGCCGGATTGCCGGAAAATACCATTGCCGGGCTGGATCAGTTAAAGGGGCAGAGTTTTAAATCAAGACAGGAATTTTCTGATGAGATTGTCGACATTATCGGAAAGGAAAATTTTTTAAGGAATAAAGCAACAATACTCAGGAATGCAAAATCAGATCTGCCTTTTATTTCTTCAATCAGGCATCTGATGCTGGATTCCCAGAGCATGTTCTATCTGGCTCTTATAGTGGGAGCATTTCAGATAATATTCGGAATGATACTTAAGATTTTCAATATTGCAAGACAGGAAGGATTCAAACACAGCCTCTCAACAATTGGATGGGTTTTGCTGATATTGACCCTGATAATATTCAAAGGAGGAGGAAGCCTTGGTATAGTAAATGAGCAGAAAGTGCATTTTCTCTTCCTGGCACTTGTGTCAATATCAGGAATTCTTATCTTTCTTTTCAATAATCCTGATAAGAAAATCTATGTCAGGTTAGGGCTCGGGTTATGGGATTGCTATGGAATGGTAACGGGATTATTCGGAGATATTTTGTCGTATATCAGGCTTTTTGCACTTGGCGTTTCATCTTCAATCCTCGGATTTGTGTTTAACGATATTGCCCTGAGGTTCCTGTCAGTTGATTATATCGGATGGCTGTTATGCCTTATTCTACTTGTAGTGTGCCACACAATAAATATTGCATTAGCAACACTGAGTAGCTTCGTTCACCCAATGAGGCTTACATTTGTTGAATTTTATAAGAGTGCCGGATTTACCGGGGGAGGAATTGAATATAAACCATTTAAAATAAAACAATAGAAACTTAAACAGTAAAATAACTAACTATGGAAACAGCGAATTTGGCTACAAGCTCTGTACCTCTGATTTTTGCCTATACAGGATTGGCGTTGATGGTCTTACTGAGCGGTATTGGAAGTGCACTGGGTTGTGCAATGGGAGGGAATGCCACCCTGGGGGCCATGAAAAAAAATCCTGATGCATTCGGGAACTACATGCTTCTCAGCGCTCTTCCCGGAACACAGGGTTTGTATGGATTTGGAGGATTCTTCATAATTAACAGCAGCGGAGTGATTAGTTCCCAGATTACAATGCTTCAGGGAGTGGCAATTCTGGCAGCAGGTCTGATACTAGGATTTGTGGCACTTTTTTCTGCATTCTACCAGGGTAAGGTATGTGCAAACGGCATAGCTTCAATAGGGTCGGGAAATGATGTTTTTGTCAATACAATGATCCTTGCAGTTTTCCCGGAATTGTATGCTATTATTGCATTTGCTACAACATTTTTGATCAGTAGTTCTATCTGATTAAAGAGTTTGCAGGATCTGTGCAGTCGTATTTATGACTGGCTCTTGCATCATTTTTATCTGTTTAAGAGTCGCAGATATTTATATGCTCACGTAATGAAAAATTATCTTACTGTCTTGTACGACAGCTTAAGATAATTTTTTATTTTTGTAATCTTTATTTAGATTAAATTTAACCAATAAATAGGGCTGCTTAATTGTTATATTGAGGATTTGAAGCATTGCCCGGTTGCATAAATGGAAAGAGATCAGGACAAGATAATAAATGATGCTACCTCAGGGGAATATAAGTATGGATTCTATTCTGATATTGAAGCAGATGCCTTACCCAAGGGGCTTGATGAGGATATAATAAAAACTATTTCCCTGAAGAAAGAAGAGCCTGACTGGCTTCTTGAATTCAGGCTTAAAGCATTCAGGCACTGGCTTACAATGAAAATGCCTGAATGGGCAAATCTTACAATTCCTCCTATTGATTATCAGGATATAATCTACTATTCTGCTCCGAAAAAGAATGCTCTTTCAGAAAATCCCGGGGAAATAGATCCTGAACTAAAAAAAACATTCGACAAACTCGGGATCCCTCTCGAGGAACAGAAACATCTTGCAGGTATGGCTGTTGATGCTGTTATGGATTCAGTGTCTGTTAAGACTACTTTCAAAGAAACCCTTGCAGAATCCGGCATCATTTTTTGTTCATTCAGTGAAGCAGTGAAAGAGTATCCAGATCTGGTGAAGCGTTATCTTGGAACTGTAGTCCCCTACACAGATAACTTCTTTGCAGCGCTTAACTCAGCTGTTTTCAGTGATGGTTCTTTCTGTTATATTCCGAAGGGAGTCCGCTGCCCCATAGAGCTGTCAACTTATTTCAGAATAAATGCAGCAAATACCGGACAATTTGAGAGAACATTATTAGTAGCTGATGAGGAGTCGTATGTTAGTTACCTCGAAGGCTGTACTGCTCCTATGAGAGATGAAAACCAGTTGCATGCAGCTATTGTCGAAATAATTGCCGAGAACAACGCAGAAGTAAAATATTCTACTGTTCAGAACTGGTACCCCGGTGATAAGGATGGCAAAGGAGGGATATTCAATTTTGTAACCAAAAGAGGGATATGCCGGGGAGAAAATTCAAAGATATCATGGACTCAGGTGGAAACAGGTTCGGCAATTACCTGGAAGTATCCTTCGTGCATTTTACGCGGCAATAATTCGACAGGTGAATTTTATTCGGTTGCTATAACAAATAATTATCAGCAGGCAGATACCGGAACAAAGATGATACATATCGGAAAAAACACAAAGAGTACAATAGTATCAAAAGGCATCTCAGCTGGTCATGGTCAGAATAGCTATCGGGGTCTTGTGAAAGTTCATAAAAATGCCACCGGGGCAAGGAATTTTTCCCAGTGTGATTCACTTTTGCTTGGAGATAAATGCGGAGCACATACCTTCCCTTATTTAGAGGTCAATAATCAGACAGCGATAGTTGAACATGAAGCAACCACATCAAAGATCGGAGAAGACCAGATATTTTATTGCAACCAGAGAGGGATATCCACAGAGGATGCAATAGGGCTTATCGTGAATGGCTATGCGCGTGAAATAATTAATAAGCTGCCAATGGAGTTCGCGGTAGAAGCTCAGAAGCTCCTTCAGATAAGCCTGGAAGGAAGCGTAGGGTGAATAATTAAAAAGCTTGAACAGAGTTAGAAGTCTTAAGAATAATATGCTTGTAATAAAAGATTTAAAAGCTGCCATTAATGGTAAGATGATCCTTAAGGGAATCTCCCTGGAAGTAAAAGCCGGAGAAATTCACGCAATAATGGGACCAAACGGATCGGGAAAAAGTACTCTTGCTGCTGTCCTTGCCGGACGGGAATTTGTGAGTGTACTTGAAGGAAGCATTATTTATATGGGCAGGAACCTTCTTGAAATGCTTCCTGAAGACAGGGCTAAAGAAGGGATTTTTCTGGGTTTCCAGTATCCTATTGAGATTCAAGGGGTAAGTATGGTGAATTTTATGAAAACAGCAGTAAATGAGCATCGTAAACATAAAGGACTTGAACCTCTGTCAGCTTCAGATTTTTTGAAACTGATGAGAGAAAAGAAGGAACTTGTTGAAATTGACTCAAGACTTGCAAACAGATCAGTAAACGTGGGTTTTTCGGGCGGCGAAAAAAAGAGAAATGAGATATTCCAGATGGCTATGCTCGAACCCAGACTGGCAATTCTTGACGAAACCGATTCCGGTCTTGATATTGATGCCCTCAGAATAGTGGCAAATGGAGTGAATAAACTGAAGAGACCGGATTCTTCAGCAATAGTGATAACACATTACCAGAGGCTTCTCGATTATATTATCCCCGATGTTGTACATGTGCTGTATGATGGCAGGATAGTAAGAACAGCTGGCAAGGAACTGGCTCTGGAACTTGAAGAAAAGGGTTATGACTGGATCAAAAAAGAGATTGATAATGAGGTGATATCATGAATGGTCAACCTGAAACACAGCAGAGGTACATCAAGCTTTACGGAGAAATTATCGGGAAGATAAAACCCTTGTCATCTCCTCTGATTAATTCGTTCAGGGAACCCGCAATCAGGAAGTTCAAGGAACAGGGAATTCCTACAAGGAAAAATGAAGCTTACAGATATACTAATCTGATACCATTTTTCGATCACGATTTTGGTAGTTATTTCATCCCCGGAAAAAAGGATTTTATTAAAGCAGAAGAGTTCCGTTGTGATGTGGAAGATCTTGATACTCATGGAATAGTTCTTTTAAATGGTTTTTATCCGACCATAAACGATAAGCTGCGACAGGTGGATGGCGGAATCTGGGTTGGTAGTCTGAATGAAGCTGCAGATAAATTTCCCGATAAAATCAGGGATCATTATAACAAGTATATAAACGGCAATAATGATGGTCTTATTCATCTTAATACTGCTCTTGCATCTGATGGGATTTTTATGTATATCCCCGAAGGGGGTGTTCTTGAAAAACCGGTTCAGATCGTTAATCTTGTTGAATCAGACACTGATATATTCAACCAGCACAGGAATCTGATCATTGTCGGGGATAATGCTGAATCAACACTTATTATATGTGATCATACTCTGTCGCCAAATAAATTTCTTACAAACGCTGTCACTGAGATCTATGTAGGAGAAAATTCCAAGTTTGATATTATAAGGGTTCAGAATGAGCATAATAATGCAGCCAAGATAACACATACTTTTATTTACCAGAGAGAAAACAGCCGGGTATCCTCAAACAATATAACTTTGCATGGAGGCCTGGTCCGTAATAATACTCATCATTTTCTGGCAGGGAAGGGTTCCGAATGTAATTCATACGGTCTCTATCTTGCAGATAAGTTTCAACATATCGATAATTATGTAAGCGTTAACCACATGGCCCCTGACAGTTTCAGTAATCAACTGTTTAAAGGGGTACTTGACGATATGTCAACAGGTGCTTTTAACGGGCGCATTTATGTAGACAAGCTTGCACAGGGAACAGTTGCTTATCAGAAGAATAACAATATTCTTCTTACTGATGATTCAAAAATGGATACAAAACCACAACTGGAGATATATGCCGATGATGTTAAATGCAGCCACGGTGCAACTGTGGGACAGTTTGACAATGACGCTCTTTTTTATCTTCAGTCACGGGGAATAAATAAGCGGGAAGCAAAACAGTTGCTTATGTTTGGTTTTGCTCATGAAGTGATACAGAATATAAAAGTTGAAGCTCTCCGTGACAGAATGGATGATCTTGTTATGCAGCGCCTGAGAGGTGAGTTGTCGCGATGTGCCAGTTGTATGGTTAAATGTGGATAAAATTATTCAGGTGAAAACAATTTCTGAAATAAGGGCAGATTTCCCCATTCTTGCAACTAAAGTTTATGGCAAGCCTCTTATATATTTTGATAATGGAGCAACAACGCAGAAGCCGGAAATTGTATTAAACACCCTCAGTGAAGTTTACAGGAATTTTAATGGGAACATACACCGGGGCGCTCATGCTTTAAGCGACAGATCTTCAGAGGAATATGAGAATGCCAGGGAAAAAGTAAGGTCTTTTATAAATGCTGAAAAGAAAGAAGAAATAATTTTTACATCGGGAACCACAGGATCAATAAATGCTGTAGCATTTTCTTTCGGGGAGAAGTTTATAAGGAAAGATGATGAGATAATTGTTTCCGGCCTTGAACATCATGCCAATATCGTACCCTGGCAGATGCTGTGTGAAAGAAAGGGATCAAAACTGAAAGTCATTCCGGTTAATGATGAGGGAGAAATAATACTTGAAGAATATTATAAGCTACTGAACCGTAAAACCAAAATTGTTGCGGTTACTCAGGTATCAAATGCACTTGGCACGATTGTTCCTGTAAAGGAAATTACCGAAGCAGCTCATTCATTGGATATACCTGTTCTTATTGACGGGGCTCAGGGGATTCAGCATGCCGGTACTGATGTCAGGAAATGCGATTTTGATTTTTATGTTTTTTCAGGTCATAAGATATACGGTCCGGCTGGAATAGGAGTTCTCTACGGGAAAGAGAAATGGCTTACGGAGCTTCCGCCTTATCAGGGAGGAGGTGATATGGTTGAAAAAGTGACTTTTGAAAAAACGACTTACGGAGCCCTTCCATTGAAGTTTGAAGCAGGAACAATGAATTATCCTTCAGCTATAGGCCTTGCTGCTGCAATCGACTATGTGCTTTCAATTGGCAGGGATTATATATCTGCAATGGAAAATGACCTTCTGAATTATGCTACAAATGTGTTATCAGGGATTAGGGGGCTGAAAATTTTTGGTAATTCTGAAAAAAAGATAAGCACTATCTCTTTTTTGCTTGACGGGATACATATGTACGATACAGGAATGATTCTGGATAAGCTTGGAATAGCTGTCCGTACCGGTACACATTGTGCACAGCCCATCATGGATAGAATGGGACTTGACGGAACAGTGAGGGCATCAATGTGTTTTTACAATACAAGGGAAGAAATTGACGCTCTTGGCATGGGGATAGAAAAGGTTATTAAAATGTTTTCGTGAGCTATGACAATAGATAAAATTCAGGAAGAGATCGTAGAAAGTTTTTCAGCCTTTGATGACTGGATGGAGAAATACAATTTGCTTATTGACCTTGGAAAGGAGTTGCCTGTTCTTGATCCTAAACATAAAACAAAGGATTTTCTTATTGAAGGCTGTCAGTCAAAAGTATGGCTTTACCCCGAGTATAACGGGAATACCATAACATTTAAAGCAGACAGTGATGCTTTAATAACTAAGGGTATTGTTTCTTTGCTTATTAAAGTCTTTTCCGGAAGAACACCGGAAGAAATTATTTCAGCGGAACTTAATTTTATTGACAAGATCGGATTGCGCCAGAATCTGTCGCCGACGAGAGCCAATGGACTGTTTTCCATGGTCAGGCAGATAAAATTATATGCAATTGCCTATAAGGCAAAGAACACTAATCAATAATCAATTAACAGATGGATGCAGCTGAGAAACTTGAAATTGAGACAAGGCTGGTTGGTGTATTGAAAAGTATTTTTGACCCGGAAATACCAGTCAATATATATGATCTGGGACTTATCTACAGTATCATTGTCGATGATGAACATATAGTTCATATAACAATGACTCTTACCGCACCTAATTGTCCGATGGCAGATCAGCTCATTGAGGAAGTTAAATACAAGGTTGTCGGTACCCGTGGAGTAAAGGATATTGATCTTAAGCTGACTTTCAATCCGCCATGGGACAAAAGCATGCTGAGTGATGAAGCTATGCTGGAACTGGGTCTGCTTTGATCCCTGAAAAATGGAAAATTATGGAAAAAAGAGATTAACTGCTGAGATCAGGAAGAAAGCATCTGATCTGGCTTTTGATTGCTTTGGTATAGCCAGGGTAAGGGCTCTCTCTGAGCGGGAACCCATACTGAAAAAGTGGATTGATGAAGGGATGAATGACATGATGGGGTATCTAGCAAGGGAACCCCGCATACGACTTAACCCGGCTCTTCTTGTACCCGGTGCAAAATCTGTCATTGTTACCGGAACGAATTATTATTCTGAAAATAGTCAGAAAAA
The DNA here is from genome assembly GCA_035414025.1 of Bacteroidales bacterium. GTDB lineage: Bacteria > Bacteroidota > Bacteroidia > Bacteroidales > VadinHA17 > LD21. Next base: position 58,320 of record DAONXX010000002.1, read on the forward strand.
GGCAGGAGTACCTGTTATTTCAAGGTATTCTTACGGAATGGATTATCATGATATTATAATTCCGAAGCTAAGGGAATTATTTAATTTCATAAAAAGCAAAGTCCCAGATGTTGATGGCAGGGTGTGCTGCGATTCAGGCCAGGTTCATGAAAAAGCCTGGGCAAGTGAAGCCGGTCTGGGCTGGCAGGGCCGCCATTCAATACTTATCAACCGGGACTTTGGTTCTTATATATTTATCGGGATACTCATCCTGACTACGGAGCTTGATTATGATGAACCATTCTCAGAGGATTTATGCGGTGAATGCAGGCTCTGTATTGAAGCATGCCCGACAGGAGCCATAAACAATAACAGGACGATAGATACGAGAAAGTGCATAGCCAATCTTACATTATATAAACGCCGACCGATCCCTCCGGAGATAATCCCAAAGCTTGAACGCAGAATATATGGTTGCGACAAGTGTCAGGAAGTATGCCCGTGGAATAAGAAAGCAGTGGATAGCAAAATACCTGAGTTTAAATTGCCGCAAGAAATAGCTGAAATGGAACCTGAAGACTGGCTGATGCTTACAAAGGAAAATTTTCAAAGACTTTTTTCAGGTCATCCAATTGGAAGAAAGGATTTTGATCAGCTCAAGGAAAATATCCGGAAGGTGTTGGAAACATAGCTCCTGCAGGTCGAGAATCCGCCAGTAGGCGGAGATGAAGACCCGGGAGCGTAACGAATTGGGTTATTGAATATCTCTGATTTAGAGCAATTATTTTTAAAAGAGGCTCAATTTCCTGAGCCTCTTTCTTTAAACCTGTAAAAATCAAATCATTATTGTTAAGCGTCATAGTCCTTAAGCATAAGCATAAGTTTTTGCCTTGTAAAAAAGATTCTGCTTTTTACTGTACCGATCTTTAAGCCAAGCTTGTCAGCTATTTCTTTGTACTTATATCCATGCAGATACATCCTGAAGGGAATTCTGAACTCATCTTCAAGTGAATCAATAGCTTTCTGGATTTCAGCTTCAAAATAAATTGACTCGGGTGAAATAGCACCCTTGCCATACTGCTGATTAAGAAGGTAAAGATCGTATGTTGAATCCATTATAGTGTTTTCCCTTACACTCCGCCTGTAATTATTTATGAAAGTGTTTTTCATTATTGTAAAAACCCAGGCCTTAAAATTTGTATGGTCAACAAATTTATCTTTGAATGTAAGCGCTTTCAGGTAAATATCCTGAACAAGGTCAAGAGCTGTATCATGGTCATATGTAAGACTCATGGCGAACCTGTACAGATTAGGTTTCATGCCAATCAGATTATTGTTGAATTCGTATGCTGTCATGATCCATTGTTTTAATTGTCAGATTAAAATTATACCGCAAATAAAAGATAAACAAATCCCCATATCTGAAAATGCCTTAATTCTAAGGCGATTATAAATAATGAAATATTATAAATATCATGTAATAAGCAATATGTAAATAAAAAGAAGCTACCAGTACAAATTATTTATAAATAGATATATGCAGGCCTTGAACATGTTTGTTAAACTTTCGTATTTTTAAAGAAAAAACAATGAATTTCAGCATAAAGACCAGTAATGGACTGATATTAAGGGGTTTAATTTCAAATCCCGGAGAAGAAATACGAGCTGTAATAATTTTTGTTCATGGTCTTGGCGAGCATATTAACAGGTATTCGGAGCTATACGAATTTTTTTCAAATGAGAAGATAGGCTTTGTCGGAGTAGATCTACCGGGGCATGGTCAGTCGGAAGGAAGGAGAGGTCACATAAAGAATTTTGCTGTTACTGACAATATGATTGACATAATTCACAACAGTGTAAAAAAGACATTTCCCGGGATACCGGTATTCATATATGGTCATAGCCTCGGAGGAGGAATAGTACTTGATTACCTTATAAGAAATAAGCCCAGGCTAAAGGGAGCTATAGTAACATCCCCCTGGCTAAGTTTGTCATTTGAACCGGGAAAAGTGAAACAGCTTCTTGCTTCAGTAACAAAGGCAATATTGTCAGGATTGATCCAAAAATCAGGACTGGTTGTGGAACATTTATCGCACGATATGGAAGTGGTCAGGAAATATAAGGCTGATCCTCTTGTTCATGATAAGATATCAGTAGCTCTTTTTCACAGTGCAATGAAAGCGGCTGAACACTCACTTGAACATGCCCGGGAACTAAGTATCCCCTTGCTTTTAATGCACGGGAGCGACGATAAGATCTGTTCTGTGGATGGGAGCAGGCAGTTTGCGTCAGCATCAGAAAATGTTGATCTTAGGATATGGGATGGGGCTTATCATGAACTCCATAACGAGTTTTTCAGGAATGATGTGTTTGAAGCTATAACTGAATGGATAAATAATAAGATCAGTTAACCTAATCATTTAGCATGGAACTGAGAACGACTTTCAATATAGAGCCTTCAGAACATAAGGTATCATACAATGATGCCGTAATTTTTATCGGATCATGTTTTGTAACTTATATCGGTCAGAGACTCGGTTCAGCGCATGTTCCGGTTATGATAAATCCTTTTGGTACTGTTTTCAATCCTGTATCAGTTTGCAATTCAATAAACAGGATTATCACTGGGAAAAGCTATGTTATGGCTGAGATAAATAATTACAATGGTCTCTGGCTCAGTTTTGACCATTGTACAGATTTTTCATCTGAAAGTGCTGAACAGACCCTGACTTCAATAAATTCAAGACTTAAAGAGGCGAGCGCATTTATTTCCGAGGCACATTTCCTTTTTGTCACTTTTGGGACAGCGAGGATCTACAGGTTGAATGAGACCGGGCGCATCGTGTCAAACTGTCATAAACTGCCCGCTTCATATTTTAAGCGTGAACTGTTGACTGTAGATGAAATAGTTCGTATCTGGAATTTGCTGCTTGAAAGATTAAAATCATCCTTCCCGGATCTGAAAGTTGTTTTTACGATAAGTCCTGTGCGTCACTGGAAAGACGGTGCGCATGGTAACCAGGTAAGTAAATCCGTATTGTTCCTTGCAGTGGAAGAGTTATTGAAGCATCCATCAAAACCTTCATACTTCCCGGCATACGAGCTTCTTATGGATGATCTCCGGGATTACCGTTTCTACGATGATGATATGCTTCATCCATCGCAAAAAGCTGTCGATTATATATGGGAAGAATTCTCAAAATGCTATTTTGATAGTAATACAAGAGAGATTATGCAGGAGGTGAACAGGATATCAAAAGCAATGTCTCACAGGATAAAGAACATAGCCCCGAACGAGATTAAAAAGTTTGCTGAGGCCAGTCTGGCAAGGATAGTTTCCGTTTCAAAAAAAGTGCCGTCAATAGATCTTCAGAAAGAGAGGAATTATTTTCTCGGACTCATAAATCAGCTTACCTGACTGCCGGGAAGTACCTTGCTTCTGTAACGGTGATTTATGAAGCACAAAGTCTTCAGTATCTTGAACGAACTGTATGTGATATTGTTGAATTTAAATCGATGCCAAATCGCAGCGAATGATTTGAAAGAAGAATTATGATAGATTAAAACATTTTGTTATTCGGCAGGTTCGACCATTATCTTTTTCACGACCTTTATTCCATCACTGAAAACGATAGTAACAAGGTACATTCCCCTGATGGGATCCTCAAGATCGACTCTTGTAATAGTCTGGGGGTTGCTGTATTCCTCTTTGAAGACTTCCTGCCCGATTATATTTGTTACCTTAATTGAAGTGACATCCTTTGGTTTATCAAAACCAAAGGATTCGTATTTTACATTGAAGAAATTACCTCTTACAGGTACAGGATATATTGTAATTTGTTTTGCATACTTGGCTGCCAGGGCACTCTTGTGGATTGGATTTGCAACATTAGCAATATCCTTCTGAGCCTGAAGGGATAAACAGAAAACCAATAAAAGAGTTATGAGCAGACTCTTTTTCATTATTGCCATTTAAAAATACGCATCAAAAACCGTGCTAAAGTTAGCAAATTATTAAATTATATTATCAATCAGCGGTCTGATTCTCTCAAGGTCTTCAGGAGTGTCAATGCTGATGCTTTCCCACCCGGTTTCAGTACATTTTATTTTGTATCCGTTCTCTAACCATCTGTTTTGCTCAAGCGATTCAGCTATTTCAAGGGAACTCTTTGGCAATACTGTGATCGCCCTGAGAGTGTCTGTTTTGAATGCATACAGGCCTATATGCTTGTAAAACTGATGTTTTTTCGCCCATTCATCACGTTTAACATCTCTTAAAAATGGAATTACCGACCTGCTGAAATATATCGCATCAGAATTTTTATCAAGTATAACCTTCGGATGGTTTGGATTGTCTATATCCTCCCCCGGGGATGTTTTTCTTACGAGTGTGGCTATTTTCACTTCCTGATCTTTGAAGCATGACTTGAGGAGATCAATCTGCTCAGGTTTAATGAAAGGTTCATCACCCTGGATATTTATAACAACATCTATCCTGGTTCCTGTTTCATTCATTATAATATCTATTGCTTCTGCACAGCGATCGGTGCCACTCTGATGTTTTACCGATGTCATTACCGCTTTGCCTCCGAATGCTATAGTCGCATCGAATATTCTTTTATCATCAGTGGCCACATATACAGTTGTAAGTGATTTCAGGGATTGCTCATAAACTCTCTGGATCATTGGTTTATTACCAATCATTGTGAGAGGTTTCCCCGGAAATCTGCTTGAAGCATACCGTGCCGGTATAATGCCGGTGAAGATATAATCAGCTTCATTTCTCATACTGCGAATTTACGAAAAATGCATTTCCCAATGTTTTAAAAATATCTTAAATTCGCACCAGTTTTTATTCAGAAATGAGAGACCTTCAGCAAATTAAACAAAGATTCGGGATCATAGGCAATTTTGAAGGCCTTAACAGGGCAATTGATATTGCTGTTCAGGTAGCTCCTACAGATTTATCTGTGCTTGTTACAGGAGAAAGCGGAACGGGAAAGGAGGTTTTCCCTCAGATCATTCACAGCTATAGTGTAAGAAAACACGGTCAGTACATAGCAGTAAACTGCGGAGCTATCCCTGAAGGAACGATTGATTCTGAATTGTTCGGACATGAGAAGGGGGCTTTTACAGGAGCTACAGACAGCAGGAAAGGTTATTTCGAAGTGGCGGATGGAGGAACAATATTTCTTGACGAAGTTGCTGAATTGCCCTTATCAACCCAGGTTAGATTGCTTAGGGTCCTTGAAACAGGCGAGTTTATAAGGGTTGGTTCATCAAAAGTACAGAAAACTGATGTAAGGATCATCGCTGCAAGCAATGTTGATGTTGAGAAAGCAATAGATAAGGGAAGATTCAGGGAAGATCTCTTCTACAGACTTAACACGGTACCTATAAAGATCCCTTCTCTCAGGGAAAGAGGCGATGATATCCTTCTGCTTTTCAGGAAATTCTCTGTTGATTTTGCCGAGAAATACAGAATGCCTCCTATTACTCTCGACAATGAAGCAAAATACATTTTGATGAATTATTCATGGCCAGGAAATGTACGTCAGCTCAAGAATATTACGGAACAGATTTCAATTATAGAAAAGGACAGGGAAATCAAAGCTAAGACTCTTAAGACATATCTTCCTGATTATGACGGTGCTAAATTGCCAGCTCTTTTAAAAAGGGAAGATGAGAAATCCTTTTCATCAGAACGGGAGATTCTGTATAAGATACTCTTTGATATGAAGAACGACATGAATGACTTGAAGAAACTTGTATTTGATCTGATCCGACATGGAGAGATTAACGTACCTTTTACTGAATCAAGTCAGACTGTTATTGAAGATCTTTTCAGGGATACCGGCAGCGAGAAAGTAGTATCGAAAGTGTCTGAAGCGCGTGCTCCTGGTTTTATTCCTGTGACGGACAGAGTTAATATTCAGGATACAGAGGAGATAGTGGAGGAATCATTGTCATTGGCCGATAAGGAGGCAGAAATGATAAAGAAGGCACTCGAGAAATACAACGGTAAGAGGAAAATAGCTGCACAGGAACTAGGGATTTCTGAACGCACTCTCTACAGGAAAATAAAGGAATATGACATTAAGTTGTAAGGTAAATGCGGTATTAAGGGAGAAAATATTTCTTTTTATCCTGATTGTTTCAGAATCGTTTTTTATTTCCGGCTGTAAAGTAAGCTATTCCTTTACGGGAGCCAGTTTGTCTAGTGAAGTTAAAACGATAAGCGTCCAGTATTTTCAGAACAGGGCAAGTATAATTCAGCCCGGACTTGGGCAATACATAACTGATGCTCTAATAGATAAATGTAAAGCCCAGACTAACCGGAGCCTCATTAATGGTCTTGGTGATGTTGACTTTGAAGGTGAGATTGTGGATTATAATACAAGACCTCAGACAGTTGCAGCTGATGCCCAGGCAGCTACAAACAGGTTCACTATTACAGTGAGGGTTAAATATACTAATTCTATTGACCCGGATCTCAGCTTTGAACAGACTTTTTCAAGGTATGAAGATTACGATAGCAGGTACAATCTCGAAGAAGTCGAAGAAGAACTTTCAGTCAAGATAGTAGAGTTGCTTATTGAGGATATTTTTAACAAGGCATTTGTCAACTGGTAACTAACAGCGATGAACAGGAATGACTTTCTCCGGATGATTGAGAGCTATGGGCCGACAGATCGCCAGATGATAAATGATGTAAGTGAGCTCATAAGAATATTCCCGTATTTTCAAAGTGCCTATATGCTTTTTCTTAAAGGACTTCATAATACTGATGATGTGAGATTTGAGAATCAGCTCAGAGGACTGGCTTTACGAATTGCAGACAGGGAAGCCCTTTACTATTATCTCAGGAAAGAGCAGTTTTTGGAAGAGAAATCAGGTACCGAAACTTTCTCATTAGAGCAACAATCAGATAACAGGACAGACAGTCAGCAAACAGTTATTGATTCTGCAAAAAGCAGTGCCGGGTTAATTAGTGAAATTGACAAGATTTCAAAGGAAGAAGGGCCAGAAACAGATTCCGGCGATCATCCTGTCATGATATCATCTGTTCCCGAGAATGACGATCAGAATGCAACTATCATTATTATTGACAAGGAAACAGGTGAAGTTGAGGAAAAGATTTTTTACATGGATCCGGGATTCTATTTTTCAGAACCAAGAGATCTTCTTGAGCTGACAGATGAAGAAATTACTGACAGCGCTTCTTCAGTAATGCCTGAAGACGAGACAGTTAAAGCTTTGCCAACAAAGAAGGCATTACAGTCTGAGCTTATTGACAAATTCATTCTTGCAAATCCAAGGATTGAACCTGGAATAATAAAGGATACTTTGCCCGTTGAGGATATTTCCCAGCCATCAGTTGAAGAAAATGATGGACTGCTGACAGAGACACTGGCGAAAATTTATACAAAACAGGGCTATTATTCAAGAGCCATAGATATTTATGAGAAATTAAGTTTGAAGTTTCCGGAAAAAAGTGGTTATTTTGTGTCTCAAATTGAAAAAATAAAAGAGCTAATAAAAAAATAAGTAAATGGGACTTTATGTTTTTATTTCGGTTTTGATAATTGTTGCCTGTGTAATTCAGATAATGATAGTGCTTGTTCAGAATTCCAAGGGAGGTGGTCTTGCAGCTAATTTTACCTCAGCCGGACAAACTATGGGTGTACGAAAAACTGCTGATTTCCTTGAGAAATCAACATGGACACTTGCAGCTACGATACTGATTCTTTGTGTTTTAGTAACAGCAGCTATACCTCGTGGAGGATCTGAAGAACAGTCAAGGATAAGCACACAGATTCAGAATGCAGTTGATCCAAGTGCCATTCCAACTCTTCCAACGGCTGTGCCACCCTCTTCAGCTCCGGTACCGACAGATGAGTAAGCTGAATAGTCAGGTCAAGTAACATATTTAATGATATTATAGTGTCAGTTTGTCATCAAACTGACACTTTTTTATTTAAATATGTCATAATATCCCGTTTGGCATAAAATATGATACAATAGGGAATCTGAAAATATTGTTTAACTCTAAAAATAAATCACATGGCACAATTAAAAGGAAAAATTCTGGCAGGAAAGGTTTTAGTAAAACCTAACGAAGCTGAAGCAACAACTGCCAGTGGAATCATTATACCTGATTCCGCAAAAGAAAAACCTCGTCAGGGGAAAGTGTTTCTTGTAGGCGCATCAAAAAAGGATGAGGAAATGGAAGTTAAAAAGGGCGACGAAGTCCTTTACGGGAAATATGCAGGGCAGGAACTAACTATCAACGGTGAGGATTACCTTCTGATTTCACAGTCGGATATTCTCTTTATACTTTAATTATTAAACCAATAAAATTTATATAAAAATGGGAAAAGAGATAAAATATAATATTGATGCAAGAGCTCTTCTTAAAGAAGGAGTAGATCAATTAGCAAATGCTGTTAAGGTGACTCTGGGTCCGAAAGGGCGTAATGTGGTGCTTGAGAAAAAATTCGGAGCTCCTCAGGTAACAAAGGACGGTGTTACTGTAGCAAAAGAAATTGAATTAAAGGATCCTTATCAGAATATGGGTGCTCAGATGGTTAAAGAAGTTGCTTCCAAAACAGGTGAGGTTGCAGGTGACGGAACAACAACAGCAACAGTCCTTGCCCAGGCCATTATCAATGTGGGCCTTAAAAATATTACTGCCGGTGCAAATCCTATGGATGTAAAGAGAGGTATTGACAAGGCAGTTGAGAAAATCGTAGAACATCTCGCATCACAGGCTACAGTAATCGGTGATGACCTTTCAAAGATCGAACAGGTTGCAAGAATATCTGCAAATGATGACAAGGAGATTGGAAAGCTTATTGCTGAGGCTATGAATAAGGTTCATAAGGAAGGTGTTGTAACTGTTGAAGAATCAAAAGGTACTTCAACCCATGTTGAGGTTGTTGAAGGTATGCAGTTCGACCGCGGATATATTTCTGCATATTTTGTAACAAATACCGAGAAAATGGAGGCAGAACTTGATAATCCTTATATCCTTATTTTCGATAAGAAAATATCTTCAATGAAGGATTTGCTTCCTATTCTTGAAACAACAGCCCAGACAGGCAAACCCCTCCTGATTATTGCTGAAGATGTTGAAGGAGAAGCACTTGCCACACTTGTAGTAAACCGTCTTCGCGGTTCATTAAGAGTATGTGCTGTTAAAGCTCCGGGTTTTGGTGACAGAAGAAAGGAAATGCTTGAAGATATAGCCATACTTACGGGCGGTACTGTTATTTCTGAGGAAAAAGGGCTAAAACTCGAACATGCTACAATCGATATGCTGGGAACTGCTGAAAAAGTCACGGTTAACAAAGACAATTCGACAATAGTCAATGGTTTTGGTGATAAAGAAATGATCAAGGCACGCATTGCCCAGATCAAACAGCAGATGACAACAACAACATCCGATTATGACAAGGAAAAATTGCAGGAGCGTCTTGCAAAATTAGCTGGAGGTGTTGCTGTTCTTTATATCGGAGCTGCTTCCGAGGTTGAAATGAAAGAGAAGAAAGATCGCGTTGATGATTCATTGCATGCCACACGTGCAGCAATAGAAGAAGGCACAGTGCCCGGAGGAGGAGTTGCATATATACGTTCAATAGCTGCTCTTGATAATTTCAAAGGCGATAACGATGATCAGACAACAGGTATTGAGATAGTGAAAAGAGCTATCGAGGAACCTTTACGTCAGATTGCTGCAAACGCCGGGAAAGAAGGAGCTGTAGTTGTTCAGAATGTTAAGTCCGGTAAAGGTGACTATGGGTATAATGCCCAGACTGATACATATGAAAAGCTTACAAAGACAGGTGTTATTGATCCTGTTAAAGTTGTACGTATTGCACTTGAGAACGCAGCATCAATTGCCGGTATGTTCCTGACTACCGAAGCCATAATTGTTGAGGAAAAAGAAGATCAACCTCCAATGCCACCTCATGGAATGGGAGGCGGTATGCCGGGAATGATGTAGGAATTCAAACATATTAGTTTGTTAAAAAATGGGGGCGTTGTTTACAACGCCCCTAATATTTTTATATTTGTATCAGATTTCAGATTACTTACCCTGATGGACAACATCCGTAATTTCTGCATAATAGCTCATATCGACCATGGTAAGAGTACCCTGGCCGACAGGCTTCTTGAAAAAACAAACACTATTTCGAAGCGCGAATATCAGGATCAGATACTCGATAATTCGGATCTGGAAAGGGAAAGAGGCATCACTATAAAGAGCCATGCTATCCAGATGGAATATTTGTTTGAAGGGAAGAAATATTGTTTGAATTTGATCGACACGCCCGGACATGTTGATTTCTCGTACGAGGTGTCAAGGTCAATTGCAGCATGTGAGGGAGCTCTTCTAGTAATTGATGCAACACAGGGTATTCAGGCACAGACAATTTCAAACCTGTACATGGCTATCAATAATAATCTGGAGATCATTCCTGTACTGAATAAAATGGATATGCCGAATGCAATGCCTGAAGATGTAAAGGATCAGATAGTTGATCTTGTCGGTTGCCCCAGGGAAACAATTATTGAAGCAAGTGGCAGAACAGGAATGGGAGTGGAGAAGATACTGAGTGATATCATTACAAGAATCCCACCTCCTTCAGGCAATCCCGAAGCGCCTCTCCAGGCTCTCATATTTGATTCGATCTACAATTCTTTCAGGGGCATTATTGCTTATTTTAAGTTAGTTAACGGCACAATAAGGACCGGCGATAGGGTTATGTTTTTAAGTACTGGTCATGAGTACAATGCCGAAGAAATAGGAGTGCTTAAATTAAGGCAGAACCCACGTGAAATGATGAGTGCCGGAGATGTGGGATATATCATTTCCGGAATTAAGATTGCTGCAGAAGTGAGAGTGGGAGATACAATAACCCATGTTGATAATCCCTGTGACAGCGCAATATCTGGTTTCGAAGAGGTTAAACCAATGGTATTTGCAGGCATTTATCCCGTTGATGCTGACCAGTATGAGGATCTGAGAAGCTCAATTGAGAAACTGCAGCTAAATGATGCATCACTCTCTTTCATTCCGGAGTCATCTGTAGCCCTTGGATTCGGATTCAGATGCGGGTTCCTTGGCCTGCTCCATATGGAGATAATACAGGAAAGGCTTGACAGGGAGTTTAATCTGGATGTTATAACTACTGTGCCTAATGTGTCTTTTAAGGTTATTACTACGCAGGGAGAGGAGATAGATGTTCATAATCCGTCAGGTCTTCCTGCTGTTAACAATATCGATCGGATTGAGGAACCTTATATTATTGCTCAGATAATCACAAAGGCAGATTATACCGGAGCAATAATGAAGTTGTGTATTGACAAGAGGGGTACAATGAAGAATCAGATCTACCTTACAAAGGACAGGGTGGAACTTACATTTGAAATGCCTCTTTCAGAGATAGTTTTTGATTTTTATGATAAGCTTAAAAGCATATCAAAAGGCTATGCTTCCTTTGATTACTATTATACCGGATATCAGAAAGCCGACCTTGTACGACTTGATATCCTACTGAACGGTGAAATGGTAGATGCTCTTTCAACTTTGATTTTTCGTGGACATGCCTACGATTTTGGTCGCAAAATGTGCGTGAAATTAAAAGAACTTATTCCAAGGCAGCAGTTTGATATTGCCATACAGGCTGCCATAGGGGCAAAGATAATTGCACGGGAGACTGTCAAGGCAGTCAGAAAAGATGTAACGGCAAAATGTTACGGAGGCGATATATCGCGAAAGAGGAAACTGCTTGAGAAGCAGAAAAAAGGGAAAAAGAGAATGCGTCAGATTGGGAATGTTGAAGTGCCGCAGCAAGCCTTTCTTGCTGTTTTGAAACTTGATTAGCCAGAAGGTATTACCAAAATGAGAATTATTACATTATTGCATTATTCCAACAGCTTATAACCCTTTCCATGGATATTGAGGATTTTGACTGCGGGGTCTTTTTTTAGATATTTTCTCAATCTTGTAATATATACATCCATGCTTCTCGCATTAAAGTAATTATCGTCAGTCCAGATTGTTTTTAAAGCATAGTTTCTTTCAAGGATGGCCCCTGTGTGCTTACACAACAGTTCAAGCAATTCCGATTCCTTTGTAGTCAGTTTAACAGTTTCTTCTTCTCCGAATGTAAGGATTTGCTTGGCAGGGTCGAAGGTATATTTTCCTATCGAATACTTTTCTTTTCTGTACGATGATGCTGATGATGAAGTTCTTTTCAGGACAGCCTGTATCCTGTAAAGAAGTTCTTCCATGGAAAAAGGTTTTGTTATATAATCATCGGCTCCTACCCTGAAGCCTTCAAGAATATCTTCTTTCTGGCTTTTAGCAGTAAGGAATATGATGGGCACTTGTGGATTTATTTGCCGCATCTTTTTAGCCAATGTGAGCCCGTCCATTTCAGGCATCATAATATCTATGATACACAGGTGGAATAGCTCTTCAGAAAATGCATCAAGGGCAAGAGCCCCATTGATATATAGTGAAGTTTCATAATTTTTGGCAGCCAGGTAATTCTTTAGCAAATTACCCAGATTGACATCATCTTCAGCAAGCAGGATCCTGATATTTTTCATTTGTGTCCGTTTTGAGGGATGAATAGTGTGAATTTAGTCCCTTTGTTGATATGACTTTCTATTTTGATTGTTCCATTATGTTCTTCGACCACCTGTTTAACATAGCTAAGGCCAAGACCGAACCCTTTTACATTATGAATGTTTCCTGAATGAACCCTGTAGAATTTGTCATAGATTCTCTTAAGAGCATCTTTGCTTATCCCTATACCTTTGTCTTCGATTGTGATAACTATTCCGTTTTTTATATTTCTCGTTCCGACAGATATCAGGGGCGTTTGATTTGAATATTTGATTGCATTATCGATAAGGTTTGAAACAGCATTCAGGAAGTGCACCTCATCGACCATGATATTTGGTTTTTCTGCCTGGAAATCCCTGTATATTACACCATTTCGGGTTTCTATCTGAAGCGAGAAATTCTCAAGAGCATTATTCAGGATACTATGGATATTCTGGTTTATCAGGGTGAGTTTCATTTGCGCCCTTTCAAAGATAGCCATCTGCAGGACTTTTTCAACCTGAAATTTAAGACGCATGCTTTCATCATAGATTATTTTTGCGAGTGAATCAAAGCTTTTCTTTTCATCTGCAATAGATTTGTCAGCTATCATTTGTGAAGCAAGCGAAATTGTTGAAATGGGGGTTTTCAACTCGTGTGTCATATTATTTATGAAATCCGTTCGTATTTCCGAAAGCTTCTTTTGCCTGAAGATAGCGATGAAAGTACTTGTCACAAGTATCAGCAGAAGGAGAGTAAGGAGCATTGAAAGGAAGCCAAGATTGCCTATCTGGCTAAATTTGTATTGCTGTTCCTGCAGGCAATACATTACAATCTGGCTTTGCCCGGGAACAGGATCGTTAGGGAAAAGTTGGCTGATGAATTTATTTGTTCCCGGTTTGGCTGAAAAACCGGGTGTTTTCCAGATAATCCCTTCATTACCGGATCTGATACAAAATTCAAAATCGAGATTGATCCCCACATTATTAAGGGCATTACCCAGCAACACCTTTAATTCCTGAGGATCGACCCTTTCTCTTATATCCGGTCTTTTACGGAGCATTTTTTCCATTATATTCTCGAGGACCACTATTTTATTTGTCACTCTTCCCGTCAGCTCTGCATTCATTGAGTAGTCAGGATTTTCTTCCATGTCGTCTAATATAAAATCCGGCTCATTCTCTGAAGAGATAAGAATGTTTTGTCCTGAACTAATAATTGTTATTGGTTGATCAGGTTTTTTAAGACCATACGTCTCGAGTAATTTCAGGTTAGGGTGATATCCTCTCAGTCTGTTAGCCAACGGCGAATTTGCCGGCACTATTGCTGTAACTGAATCTTGAGATGAAGGGTTAATCTCATCTAAAATGCTGTTTATCAATTCTTTTTCTTCCAGTTCGAGAACAACTGTTTCAAGTGCTCTGTTTGCAAGAAGGCGGAACTGCTGATCAGTAATTGCAATGGCATTTCTTATCCAGCTGAGCTGAATAAGGATCAGTCCGGTGATTGTGAGGAAGAAAAAAACAGCAAGTATTGTAATTGTGCTCCGTTTCATACAAGTACAAAAGTACGACTATAAATATTTTCTATTCCCAACCTTTAACTTTCTTTAACTTTAATCGCCTCTTTTACAGAATGATTAATTTATATGCCCTGGAGGTAATTTAACACTTATTTACAAGAATGTTAAGATTCAGTTAATTATACAAAAAAATTTCTTTTTAAGAAAAACAGCTGATATTTTTGTAAAGGATTTGGCATGGAATTTGGTTAGCATAATATAGAGGTTTTTTCATAGGTTAGATTAGTTTTAGGGTTATGAAAATGGGGCTGACGATCGTCAGCCTCTTCTTTTTATTATTAAGCCGGTGAGGGTAATGTATATAATTTTAAGGATCCGGCAGGAAGTGATTAATCTTATTATTACAGAAAGCAGTTATACTGTGTAATTCATATTCTGTTTCCCCTCCCAAAAATTTTATTAAAACAATTCAGTATGCTATATTATCCAGGTTTTTATCTTTTATTGATCCAGGATCAAGTTTAAATACTGCGGTGATACACTCAATTTCTTTTAAAAGAAAGTTGAAGCGGTTAATATCGTCTTCATTTTCAGCATTGCATATCTTTAAGATGTAGTCAATGTTTACAAGTTTCTTTACCAGATAGTTTTTACCCGACCTGTTTGAAAACAGGTCGAATGTCATATGAAGTGACGAGTTATCGGAAAACCTGCTGAAAGAAATTCTTTCCGCTGATTTATTTTCAGTGATAACAGGCATTACATTTCTGAGTTTTATCTTAAGTTTTTTGTTTACAGCAAGAGATAACTTATAATCTGGTTCCGCAGAGACGATTCCGAATAGCACAAACTTATTTTCCTGATTTATTTTCAGACGGACCCTCTTTATTTTTGGGCTTGCTTTCATTTACGGGAAACTTCAACTAAGTAAAGATAACAAAAAAGTATCTCTCATACAATATTGCCATTCCCATTTGTGATTCGTTTCCAGGCCATTCCTGAAGCTTCCTGTTCTGCTTCTTTCTTTGACCGGCCCTGGCCTGTGCCATACTTTTCCCTGTTTATGAAAAGTGTTGAAGAGAATAATGATTTCTTATTGTCGAAATCATATTCCTCCTTGTATGTGAAAATAAGGTTGGCCTTATTTTTCTGGACCCACTCAAAAATGATGCTTTTGTAGTCGGTATTTGTTTTTACGATACTTTCGAGATCGAGATATTTCCGAAGGACATTATTGATAAACAATTTTTTTGTTTTCTTAAAGCCTTTATCAATGAAGACCGAACCAATAAGAGCCTCAAACGCATCTCCATACAGGTTCTTGCCGGAGTTGGATGAGTTTACATTACTTATGAGTATCTTGTTTATTCCCATCGACAGGGCAAGTTGATTAAGGATATCCCTGTTGACTATTCTGGAGCGTATTTTTGTCATAAAGCCTTCGGAGGCATCGGGGAATTCTTCGAAAAGGTAATCGGAAAGAATGGCATCGAGTACCGCATCACCGAGATATTCAAGCCGTTCATTATTGATTTTTTTACCATCGGGAAGCTTAAATGAAGCCGAACGATGAATAAAAGCTATTTCATATAGCCTTAGATTTCCGGGTTTGAAGCCAAGGATCTTTTTTAAGCGGGACCCGAACTCCCGTTTGTCAAGTAAATATGTGCCATTAAATCTATGCTGTAAGAATGACACTAAGTTTCTGCTTTTTTTATTACAACAGAGGCATTATGACCTCCGAACCCGAAAGTATTGCTTATGGCAACATTCACCTTCCTTTTCTGTGCATTATTTATTGTCAGGTTAAGTTTCGGATTAATTTCAGGATCGGGGATCCTGAAATTAATTGTAGGCGGTATTGTGTCTCTGACTAATGAAAAAATGACAGCAATGGCTTCTATTGCACCTGCAGCTCCAAGAAGATGGCCAGTCATTGATTTGGTAGAACTAATGTTAAGATTGAATGCATGTTCTCCGAAAACGTCTATAATAGCTTTGGCTTCAGCAATATCTCCGAGGGATGTTGAAGTGCCGTGGACATTAATATAGTCGATAGCTTTGGGCTGCAGACCTGCATCCTCGATTGCAAGTTTCATAACATTTCCGGCACCCAGGCCTTCGGGATGCGGTGCAGTCAGGTGATAGGCATCAGCAGTCATTGCAGCTCCTATGAGTTCAGCGTATATTTTTGCACCTCTGGCTTTTGCATGCTCATACTCTTCAACTACAAGAGCTCCGGCTCCTTCTCCAAGAACAAAACCATCACGCGTTTTATCAAAAGGCCTTGAAGCAGTTTTATATTCGGCATTATTTGTTGAAAGGGCCTGCGTGGAATTGAATCCTCCAATGCCTGCTTCATTTATGCAAGCCTCCGAGCCTCCGGAAATAAAAACATCAGCTTTCCCCCAACGAATATAATTAATTGCATCTATAAGTGCATTTGTTGATGATGCACAAGCTGATACGGTAGCGAAGTTGGGACCTGTAAAGCCGTATTTGATGGAAATTATCCCGGCGGCGATGTCGACAATCATCTTGGGAATGAAAAACGGACTGAACCGGGGTGTTCCGTCGCCCAGAACGTGTTGTTTTATTAAATCATAAAAGGTATTCAGGCCTCCTATACCTGAACCCCATATAACACCAATCCGGGCCTTATCTTCCTTTTCAATATCAAGCCCGGAATCTTTTATTGCTTCATCTGCAACAATCAGTGCATACTGAGAGAACAGATCAAGCTTATTTGCTTCTTTCCTGTCAAAGAAATCAGCAGAGTTGTAGCCCTTTAATTCACATGCAAATTTGGTCTTGAACTTCTCGGTATTAAACCGGGAGATCATTACTGCCCCGCTTAATCCCTTTTCAAGCCCTTCCCAATAATCATGCAAATTATTACCTATGGGAGTCAATGCTCCGAGGCCGGTAACTACAACTCTTCTCATCAAAGGGATTATTAGCTATGCAAATCTATTTTGCATTTTCCTCAATGTACTTGATAGCATCACCAACGGTGCTTATGGTTTCTGCCTGATCATCAGGAATACCAATATTAAATTCCTTTTCAAATTCCATGATCAGCTCAACAGTATCAAGAGAATCTGCACCAAGATCATTTGTAAAACTGGCTTCAGGGGTAACTTCTGATTCGTCTACTCCAAGCTTATCAACAATAATCTCTTTTACTCTTGTGGCAATGTCTGACATAATGATAAAATTTAATTAATAATAATTTTAAGATGATGCAAAGAAATATATTTGTAGTTTATTTTTCAAATGATTTCCTGTTTTTTATTGAATAGATAAAATAATAAATTGATTTTGAGATAAATATATAAATTTTTCAAATTCTTAAATATATTTTCTAAAATACTAATTGCTTTATAATGAAAAACATAGCGATATTTGCATCAGGATCAGGCACGAATGCTGAAAATATAATTAAATATTTTTCGAACAGAAAAACAGCGAAAGTAGTACTTGTCCTTTCAAATCATCGTGAAGCCTATGTACTTAAAAGGGCTGCAAATAATAACGTAAATTCATTTTTTTTCGACCGTAATGACTTTTATAATACCCGGCACGTTCTTGACGCACTCCTTTCGAATGATATTGATTTTGTAGTCTTGGCTGGTTTTCTTTGGCTTATTCCCGATAATATTCTGGAAGAATATAAGGGAAGAATAATTAATATTCACCCCGCATTGTTGCCCAAATATGGAGGCAAAGGGTTTTACGGCGACAAAGTGCATAAGGCTGTTATAGCTGATGGCGAAAAGGAATCGGGGATTACGATACATCATGTTAACAGGAACTATGATGAAGGAGATATAATTTTTCAGGCAAAATGCAAAGTCGATCCCTCAGATACTTGCGAATCACTTGCAGCAAAGATTCATATTTTAGAATATGAGCATTTTCCGAGGGTTATTGAGACTATGATATCCGATCTTTAAGTAATATCAGAAAGTATCAAGGAGGCTTAATACAACAAGTTTATTCTTTTTGAAGCGCTCCATGTTTTCCTCTGAAACAGGTTTTACGGGAGGTGCTTCTACCTTCAGGGGATCTACCGGTGAGCCGTTCATATAAAACCTGAAATCGAGGTGAGGCCCGGTTGATAATCCGCTGCTTCCCACATAGCCTATGACATCACCCTGTTTTACAAACGAACCGGGAGCGATACCTTCGGCGTAGCGGCTTAAATGCAGGTAGGCTGTTGAATAAACACTGTTGTGTACAATTCTGACCATTCTGCCTGATTCGCCGTCTGAACGCATCTCGCTAACTTTTCCGTCTCCGACTGTATAAACCGGTGTTCCTACAGGGGCTGCATAATCGACACCATAATGTGGTCTTCTGATCCTTAATATAGGGTGTAACCTTGATCCTGAAAAACGGGATGTTATCCGGGAGAATCTCAGGGGAGCCTTCAGGAATGCTTTCTGCAGGCTGTTACCATCTGTATCAAAATAAGTTTCGGTACTATCCTGAATGAAAGGTATGGCAGTTATTTTTTTACCTGCCCATGTAAATTCGGCGCCATAGATCCTGCCAATACCAAATGATTCACCATCTATTAACAACTCTTCATAGATTGCCTTGTATGAATCGCCTTTCTGCAGTCCAAAAAAATCAACTGTCCAGGCAAAAATTTCAGATAATTCTATTGCAAGAGAAGGATGTTGATCAGCCGCAATCATAGATTCCCAGAGGGATGTCTCGATCGTTCCGCTGGAATATCTTATTATCCCGTTTATTTCTTTCTTATATGGGGTTATGTTAAGTGAATCATTGAAACTGAAGATATAGCATGTGGCAGGATCATGTTCATAGATCATATATCTTGCCCTTCCAAGCGAGTCGTTTTCACATAGCAGAGTATAATGATTTCCGGATCTTAATTTTCTTACATCAAAGACAGTATCGGAATTTCTCAGTACCTGCTCAAGTTCCTGAAGTGGCACACCATATTCAGAAAGCAATTCTGAGAGAAATCTGTTACGTTTAATATACCCGGTTATTATGTTAAAAGAATCAGCCGGAATGCCGAATACAAGAACAGGCTCCCTGGTTTCGGTATAGGTGAGCGTATCAGGTAACGGCAAAAGAGGTTCAGGTGCTTCTTTGTTGGAGTGGCTGCAGGAAAATAACAGTATAATTATTGTCAGCAGAAATATTATTTTTCCTGAATAATTCATCAACAGCTCTGATTAGTTCTTTATCACTATATTGATTATCCGGTTCGGAACTATGATCAGATTGGTTAGGGTTCCTGTTGCCAGCCATTTCTTCGCCCTTTCATCATTGAGTACTATATTCCCGATTTCATCTTTCTCCATAGATACGGGCAATTCTATTTTAAACCTCAGTTTGCCGTTAACGGAAACAGGGTATTCGAAAGTGTCCTCTTTCAGGTACTCTTCATTCACTTCAGGCCAGGGTTCGTATGCAATTGAATTTTCATTGCCATTGATATTCCACAGTTCTTCAGCAAGATGCGGAGCAAAAGGAGACAGGATTTTTATGAATGTATTTGCAGTTTCCCTTGTTACTTTTCCTTTTTTCATTGCAAGGTTAAGGAAGATCATCATTGCCGATATTGCAGTATTGAAACGGAGATTTTCAATGTCACTTTCGACCTTTTTGATCGCCTGATTCAGTCCTTTAAGGATATCCAGACTTTCGGTTTCTTCGGTTATGTTCTTGTCAGTGGCAAAGAACCTGAATGTTCTTGCAAGGAAGTTGTAAACGCCCTTAACGCCTTTATCATCCCAGGGTTTAATGACATCAAGGGGACCCATGAACATTTCATACAACCTCAGGGAATCAGCTCCATAGCGGGAGACAACATCGTCTGGATTTACAACATTTTTCAGGGATTTTGACATTTTTGCCACTATCTGCTTTAGTTCAGCTCCGTTTTCTTTACTGTAAAATTTACCATTCCGTTCTTCAACAAGATCGGCAGAGATTTTTGCTCCGGCTTCATTTTCATATGCAAATGCCAGTATCATTCCCTGATTAAAAAGTCTCTGATAAGGTTCGTCTGTTGAAACGATACCGAGATCAAACAGCACTTTATGCCAGAAACGGCTGTATAACAAGTGAAGGACAGCATGTTCCGCACCTCCTATATAAAGATCGACAGGCATCCAGTATCTTTCTTTCTGCGAGTCGAAGATCATGTCATCATTTTTCGGGTCGATGAATCTGAGATAGTACCAGCATGATCCAGCCCATTGGGGCATTGTATTTGTTTCCCGTCTGCCTTTTCTTCCACAACTGTCTGTTACAGTAAGCCATTCGGTGGCATTGGCCAGTGGTGATTCCCCGGATTCTCCCGGCAGGAATTTTTCAAGTTCCGGTAGTTCAAGCGGTAATTCATTCTCGTCAATGAGAGTTATTTCTCCATCTTCCCAGTGAATTACAGGGAAAGGTTCACCCCAGTATCTCTGCCGGCTGAACAGCCAGTCGCGAAGCTTATAATTCACTTTTGTTTTACCGATGTTGTTTTCTTCAAGCCATCCGGTAACTTTTTCAATACCGGCCTCTTTGTTCAGACCATTAATATCAAGCAGGGTGTCTTTATTTGCCGAATTAATGTATCTGCCATCTTCTGTCCAGCATTCCCTGCCAGCCAGTACTTTTTCTCTCTGAGCCTGATCTTCCACGTCCGGGTCCATGATACATACTATCGGGAGATTAAATTTCTGTGCGAATTCAAAATCGCGGGTATCATGAGCGGGCACTGCCATAATAGCACCTGTTCCGTAACCGGTAAGCACATAATCAGCAACCCATATTGGGATTTTCTTGTTATTGACCGGATTTATCGCATAACGGCCGGTAAATACTCCTGTTTTTTCGTGGGCAAGATCGGTACGGTCGAGATCCGATTTCAGTGAAGCAAGCTTTATATATTGTTTCA
Source organism: Bacteroidales bacterium (assembly GCA_035414025.1). GTDB lineage: Bacteria > Bacteroidota > Bacteroidia > Bacteroidales > VadinHA17 > LD21. The sequence continues at coordinate 79,371 of DAONXX010000002.1, forward strand.
CACCATCCCTGTGTTCATCAAGGGTAATAAGGTCAATGAGAGCGTGTTCGGGTGCAATTACCATATAAGTTGCTCCGAAGAGGGTATCGGGTCGGGTTGTAAAGACAGTCAGTTTTTCATTCAGCCCATCAATTGTAAAATCAACTTCTGCACCTGTTGACCGCCCGATCCAGTTTCGCTGCATTTCCTTTATACCTTCAGGCCAGTTGAGCTTATCAATACCAGACAGAAGTCTTTCAGCATAAAGGGGTATCCTGAGCATCCATTGTTTCAGGTTCTTTTTTTCGACCCGGTTACCGCATTTCTCATGGGACCCGTCAAAGAGGACTTCTTCATTGGCGCAAACTATCCTGCAGTCAGGACACCACCACACCTGAGCGTTATCATAATAGGCAAGACGCCTTGAATCGATGTATTTCTTTATTCCTGTATTTCCGGAAAGCTTTATTTCTTCAGGAATCGGAAGTTCGGAAACAGGTCTTCCTTTCTGCAGTTTTTCATCAAACCATGTATTATATAATCTTATAAAGATCCACTGGGTCCATTTGTAGTATTTCGGATCGGTAGTGTTAATTTCCCTGTCCCAGTCATAGCTCAGTCCAAGTTCCTTTATCTGTCTTCTGAAAGTGTCGCAGTTGTTCTTTGTAGTTATGGAGGGGTGAGTTCCTGTCTGGATTGCATATTGTTCAGCCGGCAGTCCGAAAGCGTCCCATCCCATGGGGTGGAGTACATTAAACCCCATCATCCTTTTATACCTTGCATAGATGTCGGTAGCCGTGTAACCTTCGGGATGTCCCACGTGAAGGCCGGCCCCGGAAGGATAAGGGAACATGTCAAGCACATAGCATTTCTTCGGGTTGCTCAGGTCCTCGGGTGTTTTAAAGGTTTTATTTCGCTCCCAGTATTCCTGCCACTTCTTTTCAATCTCTCTGAAATTGTATTCCATCTTTTAAAAACAGAATTATTATTTATAAAATACTCAGCGTTCACAATAAGTCTGCGAAAATATGAAATCTTTGGGAAATATCTATAATCGGGAGCATAACTCCTCTATCCCCATCCCTAATTACCTGCCTCGCAGAGCTTAAAGAAATTATGATTGCATACCATATAAACCAGGCTGATGATTATAATTTTAAAAATAGTTGTAAAACCGCTCATATCGTTATAATTTTGAGGCATTGAAACTGGTCCCGTAGTTCAATGGATAGAATGACAGATTCCGGTTCTGTTGGTTGAGCGTTCGAGTCGCTCCGGGATCACAACGCTCGCTTTATTACCCTTATTCCCTGGATGCCGTATTATCCCACGGGAGCCTGTCCAGCTCATAAAAGCAGGCTGATCAATCAGATCATGTGATTCAGCAAAGGAAACTAATTCATTGCAGATATCCGGCACTGCTAACGATCCATTACAGATATCAGTTATGGAGCTTCCTGTATATTAATAAGTTGCTTAAATAAGGAATTTTCTCTGAAAGCAACCTTTTTCCAGTGAAATCCCTTGATATACAACCAACTAAGTGCAAACTTAACATTTTTTAACAAATCTTATTGCATTTTTAATATTTTTTTATAATCTTGCGTCAAGATTTGGAAATTGACTATATTTTTTACTTAACCCTAAAACCCAATGCGTATGAACCATTTCAATTCTGGCTGATTTCCTGTTGGTTACCCCAAGGAATTAATCTGTTTTCTATTTCCGTTTTAAAACAGTCATTTTTTACACTGACTGCAGGTAAGACTGTAGGTTGGTGTATAAATTTTTTAACCAATTCTAAATTATGAAAAAAATCAATTATTTGCACCGGACAGATTTGAGGTCTTGTCCGGAAAAACCAAAAAGAATATCGAAATTCTGGATTCTTTTAACTCTGATTGCATTATTTGGTTTCTTCCAGGTTAACGCACAGAATTCTTCTGTTTCCGATGAAGGGCTTATTGCTTTAATGAGCAATAGCGACGGGCAGAACAAAGATGAAGCTGTCGTTGACCAGAGGAGGGTGACCGGTACAATCAGGAATGAGCTTGGCGGTCCCATGATCGGCGCAACAGTTCAGGTTAAAGGTACAACACTTGGTGCATTAACAGATGCTGAAGGAAGATTTTCGGTTGATGTTCCCAATGAAAGCGCCATTCTTGTTGTTTCTTTTATTGGTTATGTGTCTCAGGAGGTAGCGGTTTCAGGAAAATCGACTATTGATCTTTCCCTGGATCCCTCTGTTGAAAGTCTTGAAGAAATTGTTGTTGTTGGTTATGGTACACAGAAAAGGACAACAATGACAGGCTCAGTGAGTGTTGTCAAAGGTGACGACGTTGCTAAGGTTCCGGTATCTAACATTACAAACGCAATGGCTGGTAAATTATCCGGCGTTCTCACCAGGCAATCAAGCGGACAGCCGGGTGAAGATAACGCTGAAATTTATGTCAGGGGTGTTGCAACAACCGGTTCTGCTGTTCCTTTGGTTGTTATTGACGGGATTGTAAGGAGTACTTCTGTATATAACCCTGCAACTCGTTCTTATACGTTAAGCAGTAATTTAAATCAGATTGATCCATCAACAATTGAATCTGTAACAATTTTAAAAGATGCTGCTTCAGTTGCACCTTATGGTTTAGCTGGTGCCAACGGTGTAATATTGGTTACCACTAAAAAAGGACAGGAAGGATTGCCAACTCTTACTTTCAATACCTATTATGGCATTCAAAGTCCAACCTATTATCCTAATCTTCTCAATGCGGTAGATTACATGAAGATCCGTAATGAAGCTCTTCTTAATGACAATCCGAATACTACTGTTGATAAATTAGCTTTTCATCCGGATGTTATAGCCAATTACGCCCAACTGCATGCCGAAGACCCTGACAAGTATCCTGACAGCAGGTCAAGAGATTTGGTTGATTTCAACATTCCGATACAAAAGCATGATCTGCAAATATCAGGAGGAACAAATACACTCAGGTATTTTTCGAGCATCGGATATTTTGGGCAGGCAGGTCTTTTTGACAGGGTCAATTATAACAGGTTCAACTATAATCTGAACCTTGATGCAAAAGTTACAAAAACAACAACTGTTGCATTCTCGTTGTTAGGATCAAAAGAAAAGACAAATGACCTTGATGTTGCTTCTTCATCCGGCCAGATATTCAGAAGTGGTTATAAATTCATTCCCACGGAAGCTATTTATTTCTCAAACGGTTTATGGGGTCAGTTTGCAGGTAACTCACCTGTTGCTGTTCTGAATGGCGACGGATATGAAACAACCGACAGATACACACTTCTGACAACCGTCTCTGTTGAGCAGCAGATACCCTGGATCCAGGGACTGAGCGTAAAAGGAGCTTTCAGTTATGATATGAATAATAGTTTCAGAAAGGGCTGGCACACTCCGTTCTATTATTATACTATTGACCTCAATGCTAATCCTCGTACCTTTACTCAGGCAATATCGACACAGGAAGGAGGAGCGGCTGCTTATACATACCTTGAACAGCAGATTAACAGAGACCAGAGGTATAACTATCAGGCATATCTCAATTATTCACGTTCATTCGGTCAGCATGATATAACAGGGCTGGTTGTTGCAGAAGCCAGGAACGATGATAGATTAAATCTGTTTGCCCGCAGAAATAATTTTGCAATCGGCATAGATGAATTGAGCCTTGGCAGTTCAGATAAAAATGATTTTGATAACAGCGGTTCTTCCTCAGTCGGAGCTCAGCTTGGCTATGTTTACAGGCTTGGATGGACATACAAGAGCAGGTATATGGCTGAAGCCTCCGGGCGTTATGACGGGCACTATTATTTTGCCCCCGGCAAAAGATGGGCTTATTTCCCGGCCTTCTCGGTTGGATGGAGAATTTCGCAAGAAGATTTCATGAAGAATCTTACATGGCTCGACAACCTGAAACTTAGGGCATCATGGGGTAAATCAGGTAACCTTGCTGGTTCACCATACCAGTATCTGTCAGGATATACGCTTGCCGGTAACAGGTATGCTTTCGGAAGCGGAAAAATGGTGCAGGGAGCCCGTGTAACCCAGGAAAATAATCCCAATATCACCTGGGAGGTTTCACAGAAATCAGATATCGGATTCGAAGCCGGATTATGGAACAGCCTTTTAACAGTTGAATTTGACTTTTTCTACGAGAAAAGAGCCGGGATGTTGTTAAATCCTGAAGTAACTGTGCCTTTTGAGTATGGGTTAGATCTGGCTCAGGAGAATGCCGGTAAGATGAACAACTTCGGTTTCGAGGTCATGGTTGGATCAAGAAAACAGTTTCAGAACGGTCTCGATCTTAATGTATCAGCCAATCTCAGTCTTGCAAAGAACAAGATGATCGAAACATTTGAAACAGCAGCAACATACAACAATCCCAACCGCAGACGCACCGGCAGACCTATGGGTACTCAATTCGGATACAGGGCACTTGGCTTCTTCTCAACAGATGAAGATCTTAACGGTGATGGTATTATCAATACAGATCCCAATCTGGGACCGGTTGAATGGGGTTCATCACAGTGGGGAAAGCTTCGTCCCGGTGATATCAAATACGAAGATCTCAGCGGACCTGATGGTGTTCCCGATGGCAAGATCGACAGTCATGATGAATGTGTGGTCGGTTATCCAACTTACCCGCTGATGGCCTATGGATTGAATGCTGGTGCAAACTGGAAAGGCTTTGATCTTAGTCTGTTCTTCCAGGGCTCGGCAATGGTTTCAAGGAGTATTATGAATTTCCAGACATTCCCGTTCTTCAATAATAATAGTAACCTGGATTATGAATACTATAACAATCGCTGGACTCCTGAGAACCAGAATGCCAAATACCCGATTGCATGGCCTGCTCCTTCTTCAAATATGCAGCAGCAAAGTTCATTCTGGATGAGACATCTGGCATATCTGAGACTTAAAAACGTACAGTTCGGTTATACTCTTCCCAGAACAGTAATGAACAAGCTGAAGATACAGAGCATCAGAGTTTATGTTGCAGGACAGAATGTTCTGACTATTCAGAACCTGAAATTCCTGGACCCTGAAACAAGCAACCAGGTAGGTTACCCTGCTATGAAGACGTTTAACATTGGTGCAAATGTAACCTTTTAATTATCACATTTTTAAAAATTGTATATTATGATAAAGTTTAAAATAATCAGGAACATTGCATTTATGGGGCTGGTACTTCTCGGTACTGTTTCCTGTAACCACGCAGACTGGCTGGAAACCACAGATAAGGAGACGCTTACTGACGCTACAATGTGGGCAAGCGAAGGTAATGCAGATATTTACCTGAATGACTGTTTCAGAGATCTGTCTGCTAAAGGCAATTATCCCGATCCCCTCGATAGCTTTACCAGTGACAATGATGGCGGATGGTATTATACATCATATAACTGGAGGAAAGGCATAGTAAAAGCATCAGTCAACTCGTCGAACCATTGGGGAGGACAGGGAGGACCAAATTTTGATGCTCACTGGCCGAATATTTATACTTCCGTTAGAAAAATCAATACCTTTATTGCTCAGATTACTGCCAATAAGGCTAATTATTCAGATGCATGGTATAATAAAAGGATAGATGAAGCCAGATTTCTCAGAACATGGTTTTATTCCGAGCTCTTTTACCGCATCGGAGGTCTTTCGATAGTTACTGAACCTCAGGACAGAAGAACAATGACTGAAGATCAAATCTATATACCAAGAAGCACTTTTGAGCAGACTTTCAATTTTCTTGTAGCTGAGTTGACTTCCATACTTAACAACGGGTACCTTCCTGTAAAATATAATAATGGAAATGTTGATGCAGGAAGACCTACTCTTGGAGCAGCTCTTGCTCTTAAAGGATTTCTTCAGCTCTTTGCCGCAAGTCCTGCATATAATTCTGCCGACCCGGCTGTACCAAATGAAGCAGCTAATAAGGATATGCAGAGCTTTGCCACTCCAGACCCAACAAGATGGGCCGATGCTGCTGCCACTCTCAAACTGTTCATTGATACTTACGGACACAAAGGGACCAAAACTTATGATCTCTGGCCGGATATGCCAACATTCTGGCACGAAGCCAATGAATATAATTGTGAAGTTATCTGGGACAGGCAGCATGTTGCCAATACGATGGCACAGACCTATGATACATACGGTGGTCCGGTATGGATACATGGTGTATATTATACATGGGGGAACTATTGCCCGACACAGGAAATAGTTGATGAATACCAGATGGCCAATGGAGAATCAATCTTCCTGGAAGATGGGGTTACTGTCAATCCTGCATCCGGATATGATCCTCAGAATCCTTATGTTGGCCGCGAACAAAGATTCTATGATTTTATCGTATATGACGGCGCTGAATATAAACAGGATTGGATGACAAAACCGGATACCATTTATACCCGTATCGATCTTGTCAATCCTTCCAAGAACGAGATAGACTTTGGATCGGATGACGTTGGGAACACAGCATACTACTACAAGAAGAGACTTAACAACGCTAATCCGAGAGGTGGTAACCTTGATGGAAGAAATTATGTTTACTGGCGTTATGGCCAGGTACTCCTGGACTATGCTGAAGCACAGAATGAAGCCGTTGGGCCGGATGAATCCGTCTATGAAGCTATAAATGCAATCAGACAGAGGCCTTCAACCAACCTTCCTCCGCTTCCTGCAGGACTGACCCAGGATCAGATGCGTAAAGCCATCAAGCATGAAAGAAGAATTGAGCTGGTATTTGAAAATCACAGGCTGTTTGACCTGTGGCGCTGGAAAGACGCATACGAAGAGCAGAATAAGGATCTTCACGGTATGAAGATTACAAATACTGTTCCTTCCGACAACAGCGGAGTCTGGAAATATGAATATGTTTCCCTTAACCACCCGCATGTCTTCCATCAGTACATGTACTTCAATCCGATACCCCAGGCTGTAATAGACCGTAATACAAAACTTAAACAAAACTGGGGTTACGGAACAGGTAAATAATCTGAAATCCGGATAGATTTTAAAAAGGGTGTCTTAAAAGGCACCCTTTTTTATTTTCAATGTATAATCTCTATTTTTGATAAAATACTATTTCAATGACTCCAAGACATAAAAGCTTTGTAATTCAATATCTTATTCCGGGAGTGCTGTTCATTTTCTTGTTCTTGTATTTTGTCATTTTTAATAAATATCATATCCTTTACCTTGAGCAAAATCAATTATTCCGTTTTAATCTGTCCTATTTAAGAGATTTTATTTCATTGCCCGGATCCTTATCTCTGATAATTGGAGCATTCCTTACCCAATTCTTTATCATTCCCTGGCTTGGCGCACTGATAATAACATTGAACTGTCTTGCGCTTTATTTTTTCGCAAAGTATATCCTGGGTAAGTATAATATAAAGGGGCTTATTTTTCCTTTTATTCCTGTGTGCTTACTGGTTATTTTGCACAGCAATGAATTATTTACTACAGATCAGTCGGTTGGATTATTGTTAGCCCTGCTTTTTACGGTTTTTTATATTTCTGTCGGTACTCCAAAAATCAGGTATATCCTGTTTCTTACCTTATGGCCCTTATGTTTTTATCTCATAGGGGGTTTTTCAATGATTTGTGTGATCATATGCGCACTTAATGAGATATTATATCAGGGGGGCAGGAGAGATCGTTTTCTATGGATTGCTCTTTATATTGTGGAAGGAATTTTAGTACCCTGGCTTTTTTCACGGCTTTTATTTTATATGCCGGAAGATAAGATCTATACCTATCCTTTGTTTTACACATTCCATACTTTCGAACTTGTGTGTCTGATCTCGCTTTATTTCATTTTACCGCTTCTAATGGCTATGGGATATTTTATAAATAGAGCTAAGATCTCTGCAAAAAAACTTATCAGTGGAAGGACAATTAGAATATTAGCCGGGAGCCTGACGATAGTGTTGATGGTATTTGTTATATATAAATATGCTTATAATAGCAGGGCTGAAAAATTATTTGCAATTGATTATCATATCAGACAGGCTGAATGGAAAAAAGCATTGAAACAGATTGAGCAATACCCTGATCTGAATACTCTTGTTATTTATTATACGAACCTTGCCTTACTTAATTCCGGTCAGCTTGGCGAGAAAATGTTCGATTATCCTCAGACAGGGCCTGGCGGATTAAGACTGAGATGGGAGCGTAATTCAAATCTGTTTTTTGGAGGAGAAATATTTTATTACCTCGGCTATAATAATGAAGCCTACCGCTGGGCTTTCGAGGCAATGGTGGCGAAAGGACTGAATCCCAGATCACTTAAAAGACTTATTATAACGAGTATTGTGAATGGGGAGAATGATGTGGCAGAAAAATATCTTCATATATTGGGTCAGGCCCCGTTTTATCGTAAGTGGGTGCTTAAATATGAAAGATTACTATCCGATCCTGAAAGCCAGGAAAGCGATCCGGAAATAAAACGTAACCGGGATCTTTTAGTGACTAAAAATTTTATTTCAAATGCAAACGGTTTGAATCTGGACAATTTGCTGGAAAATCACCCTGAAAACAGAATGGCGTTTGAATATTTCCTTGCTACTTTGCTCCTTAATAAGGATCTGGATTTCTTTGCCGAAAACATCCCACGCCTGAAAGATTTCGGCTATACAGCCATACCTCTTTATTTTGAGGAAGCACTGATCTTTTATAACTTTTATGAGAATAAGCAGATTATCCCGGAAGGATTTTCATTCCGTCCTGAGACAGTTGCCAGGTTCAACGAATATGCCGGCATTTATACAAAATTCAGAAGTGACAGGGCTGTTGCCAGATTTGAACTTGGGAAAAAATTCAGGAATTCATATTGGTACTATCTTCAATTTGCGATTATTTGATATTATGATAACAGTAAAAAAAATACTGCATACATATTTTAAATTCAAGCATATTTCTTTACTGCTCTTTATAATACTTATCGGATGTGACCGGAAAATGCCTGAATATACCGAAGCATTCAAAGCGGCAGAATTGGAACCGGATTATACTTCAATTTCAATTCCTCCGAATATTGCACCCTTAAATTTCAGAATTGTTGATAAAGCTGATTTTTATCTGGCAAGATTTTATAATGATGAAGGCACTGAATTTATAATCAGTTCCAGGAAAGGAGAAATAAAAATACCGGACAGGAAATGGAAAAAACTTTTAGAGACATCCGGTTCAGGGGAATACAGAATTGATATTCTTGCCAGGCATTCAGGAAAATATACAAAATACCAGGCGATCACAAATTATATCGCTCAGGAGCCTATTGATAAATATCTTGTTTACAGGTTGATAGAGCCCGGATTTGAGACCTGGAATGAGATGGGTATTTATCAGCGTGATCTTGAGAATTACAGGCAGACACCTATCATGCTGAACAGCCTGAGCGGAGGCAATTGTATGAATTGTCATACTTTCTCGAGGAATTCAGGAAAGGATATAATGTTGCATATGAGGGGAGAAAATGCAGGAACTATTATTTTCAAAGATGGTGAATATTCAAAAGTCAACACTAAAACTGACAATACGATCTCGGTAGGAGTTTATCCTTCATGGCATCCTTCAGGTGATTTTATCGCGTATTCCGTTAATAATATAGTCCAGAGTTTTCCTGCGATTCCCGGAAAGAAAATTGAAGTTTATGATACTTTGTCAGATGTCGTTGTTTACGATATTAAGAAGAATTTAATGATTACCACTGACCTGTTGTCCAGACCTGAGGTTCTTGAAACTTACCCGTCATGGGGGCCTGATGGCCGCTCTTTATACTACTGCAGTGCTGTGAAACAACCAATTGGAAACTATGAAGAGATCCGTTACGATCTTATGAAAATACCTTTCGATCCAGATAATTGCAGCTTTGGAGATCCTGAAATAGTAAAAAAAGTATCAGATATAGGAAAAAGCATTTCTTTTTCAAGAGTATCGCCCGACAATAAATATCTGCTTTTCTGTCTGTCCGATTATGGCAATTTCACTCTGTGGCATCCTGAAAGCGATATTTACATGCTTGATCTCAGTACGGGAGAAGAAACATTGCTTCCTATAAATAGCGACCGGGCGGAAAGTTTTCACGGATGGTCATCTAACGGACGATGGGTGGTTTTCAGCAGTCGCAGAGATGATGGTTTATATACACGCCCTTATTTTTCATATTTTGATCCCTCGGGAAAAATGCATAAACCATTTATCCTTCCTCAAAAAGATCCGGGATTTTACACTGATTTCATGAAAACATATAATCTTCCGGAATTAATTACTTCAAAGGTTGAATTAAATCCCCGGAGGCTTGAAAAATTTGGAAAACAAAATCAGATAATCCAACCAGGATTTGTAACTGATTAAGGTTTTTTAACAGAGGCCAGGCCGGGAATTAATTTATGATTATTAACCGTTTAGTGGAATAATTATGATCTTACATCTGCTAATTGATTTTATTACCTATTTTGATGCCGAAGTAAATAGTTCTCGGTGATACCGGACCATACATATAGGCAGGGTCCCGCTCAATACCGGAGTCAAAATCGGATTGGAAAGAATTGAATATGTTTTTTATTCCGCTAAAAACCTGAAGAGTAAGGCCATTAAGTTTTATATTATAGTGAATCTTACTCCCCAGGTCAAAAAACGGATCAGACTTTCTTAATTCTCCAATATCAGGATCTGTCAGCGGGCCGAAATACGGCACTAACATTTTGCCTGTATATGTTCCTGTAACAGAAAGACAAATATTCTTAATAAAATCCCAATCCAGGTTAAAGTAACCATAATCTGAAGGTGTGCGAAAAAAATCCCTTGTATCAAATTCCTGTTCAATATCATATTTGCTTGACTGGAAAGTAAACCCTGAGGTAAATGAGAATTCTTTCAGCGGCTTTATTTTAAATTCAATGTTGACACCTTTAACCACTGCCCCGTCTTCTGCATTCATTCTTGTATATAAGACTTTCCCCTCTTCATCCGGAACACCAATTTCATTAACAAAAGGATCATTGAGGCGTGTATAAAACCCTTCTATCAAAAGCCCTGTTGAAACATTACCAATTTGTTTGTTGAAATCCAGTGAAGTCATTATACTATGACTGGTTTCATGTTTCAGGTCAGGGTCATTTACATTGATCACCTGGCGGGAACCAGAAGTCTCAATATGGAGGTCCTCGTCAAAAATCTGCGGAGCCCTGTATCCCTGAGAATAACTTAAGCGAGTCTGTAGAGATGGAAACAATTCATACATCAGGCTTATTCGCGGACTGAAGACATTTCCTTTCTTTGCTTCGGTGTTTTTAGCATTATCGATAATGCTGTAATGATCCAGACGCCCACCCAGCCCAAGCTTTAACCTGTTGATTTTCAAATCATACTGTAAGAAAGCACCGGTAGTAACTGATGACTGGTCGGAGATTAAAATATTGTCAGAGTGTGATACATTTATAATAGTGTCATTAACAATAGTGACATTATTGTAATCAGGATATCCAAGTTTTTCATCTGTTAGAAATCCGCCTGTATTCTCAATTCCTGCAATTAGAGAAGAGTTGCCCAAAAATACTTTATACTGTATCCCCGTATTATATGTAAGATCTTCCGATCTGCCGTAATCTTTAAGCGACCGATTGGCCCCATAATATGAATCCCTTATAAGATGTTGGGTAGAAGCGAACACAGTAAGCAGATCATAATCCCTGAAGTACTGTTCATATGTAACCGCACCGGTTTTTATATCATGTTTAACTGCTTCAGCAACATCTCTTTCGTGTAAGGGATATTCCTGTCTGTTACCTCCGTTACGTTGCTCCTTAATATTGAAGAAATCAATAGCTATTTTACTTCTTAAACCAAAGCGATGAAAAAAACGTGTTCCGACTGTCAGATTGCTCATGGGGGCTATTTCCGAATAAGCATCATTATTAGCATCGAACATTTTTCGATCGCGGCTGAATCCATAAAGAGAAATACCGGTCTTGTTGTCACTGGAGATAAGAGATGTATTCAGGTTAATACTGTTATCCGGAGCCATACTGCCAGCCCCGCTGATGCCCACTCCTGTCAGACTTGTACTGTATCCTGCTTCATAAGAATTTGATATAGACTCTTTCAATATAATATTAATTACTCCTGCAATTGCATTGCTACCATAAAGAGCAGATCCACCGCCCCGTATAACTTCGATTCGCTCTATCATATTTGTAGGAATAAGCTCAAGTCCGTATACTCCGGCAAGACCACTGAAAATAGGACGACTATTGATCAGGATCTGGGAATATGGACCTTCCATTCCATTCATTCTGACCTGCGAAAAACCACAATTCTGGCAATTGTTTTCAATTCTCAGTCCGGGGGAGAAGGTCAATCCTTCAATTAATGCAACAGATTGTACTGAGGAAAGCAATCTTGGAGAAAGAGTGTTAACAATGGTTACCGATTCTGTTCTCTTCATTTCACTTCTGTCGGCTGTAATTACAATCTCTTCAAGATTCAGGATATCTTCCTCAAGAATAAAATTAACTTCTTTGGTTTCTCCTGACTTTATGGTAATTTCTTTTTCAACAGGTTTGAAGCCTATGGCTTGTGCTTTAATTAAGTGAGTTCCAACAGGCAGGTTTACAAGCATATAGTGACCGGTTTCATCTGTGCTTGCACCATACGTGGTACCTTTAATGAATATGGTTGCAAAAGGTACATGTTCGTTATTGCTGATAACGTGTCCTACTATATTTGCGTCAGTTCTTTTTTGAGATTGAATCGGTGATGTAAATAACATAGTTATAAACAACACCCATATGAATTTTTTCATGAATAATACTTCTAATGTTACACACTAATTTATTACGCACGGAAAACCGCCATAACAAAACTTAATCAAATTGCTTTTAATAATACTTAATGTGTAACTATACGGCAGGTGCCCGGGGACGGTTAGTTCCGGAAAGGGAAAAAACCGGAATTGCGGTTTTGTTCTGATTGAAAAAGAGTTTCTGAAAAAATTTTAGGATGATGATAATTCCAAAAAATAATCCGGAAAGTGTAGTGATAAAACTCGAAATAAATTGAATCAGGAGAAATTCATTTTTTGTGTGGTGATGATCTGCAGGATCATTTTCCGGAAGCGATTTATACGGGTGAGAATGAACAATAGAAACACTGTCAACTATGTGGGTATGAGGAAAGAATGTGACTGATCCGAGATAACCGCAAAAGAGTAAAACGAGAAAAAAACCTGAAAGCCTTTTATAATCCTGATATAAATTACTTTGTCTCACACACTCTTTTTTATAATTATGTGCAAATGTAGCAAATTTCTCTTTCTGTTATTTTATTGTCAACTTTTCATATTGTGAATAAAGACTTATTCAGGCTTTTATTGGTACTCTCCTTTCAGGTTTTTCACAGCATCATTATCTTTAAATGATTATCACACTTCTGCGGATAATTATTGTCCATTATAAACCTGATTAAACTGAAAAACAGACTATCTGAATTCTTTGATAAAGGCAATTTTATAATGAAATTCGAAGCTGTCAGTTATGGTAATGTGTTCTATCTTATTAATAATGAGCGCCAAATGTCAATCTGGGATTTTTTCCCCAACTGATTACGCAATAATTAAAAAAATATTATACTTTTGAAATTCGTAATACGAAAATAAAATTTAGTAACACGTTGGCAGTAGTAAGGTTTGGTATGTCACCCGAAAAAGAAGCACTTGTTGCTTCAGACAATTATATTAAAGACAATAAGATCAAGAACAGGTCAGAGACAATCAATCATTTAATCAGCAATGATCTGCTTGAAAAGAAATGGCAGTGTAACAATATTATTGCAGATTCAATTGCATTGGTTTATGATCATCACAAATTTCATCCTGTTTCCTCTTAATTTTTTTACCTGTTAGTAACACGAATACGAAAATAATAACACCCAAAATAGTTTAATCTTATCAAAATGAAAAGCAAAACAAAAGTTGGATGGATGATAATTCTGCTTGGATTAATTCTTTCATTAGACATGTATTCACAAGGAAATCTGATGGATACTTTGAGATTAAATGAAGTTGTTGTGGCAGCCACAAAAACTTCACATAGCATCTACTCGGTTCCGGCAAGTATTTCTATTGTTACTAAAAATGCTATAGAAAACAGTCCTGTAATATTTGCCGATGAAGCACTCAGAGGGATTGCAGGTATTTATGTAAAACGGAGCAAATTGGCTGATCGCACTTCAACTGTTAACCTTCGTGGTTTTTCCGGTGATTACAGAACACTTGTTCTCTTAGATGGGATTCCTCTTAATGACGGTTATAACCAGAGTGTTAACTGGGGTGGCATACCTACAGATGCGGTTGTTAAGGTTGAAGTTGTTAAAGGTTCCTTTTCTTCCCTTTATGGCGGTAATGCAATGGGTGGAGTTATTAATATCCTGACAGAAGTTCCAAAGGAGGAAACTTTTACCTTGAAATCAAGTTACGGGACATATAACACCTTCATAACATCTGCAAGTTACAGTAACAGTTTTCTGAAAAGTAAGAAGCTCTCCGTTTTTCTGAATGTAACACAAAAATCATCAGATGGATACGCTTCCAACTTTTATCAGGCAACTGCAAAAGCAGGAACAGGTACTTATCCGGTAACAGGCTGGCAAAAAACAACCAACAATAAGGGAACGGAATATTTTCTTTTGGGACATCTTGGTGACAACTGGATGAAGCAAACCCAATTAGTAGCAAAGATTTCATATGATTTTAAGCCGGGTACGGTACTTGATTTCAGTATTAGTTCGGCATTTGATAAATATGGTTACAGAAATCCCCAGTCTTTTCTGAAAGATGCATCAAACCTTCCATTTAATAATGGATCTGTCACAATAGATGATGGGGGTATTCTTAAAACACTTTCAGTACGGTCGCATAGTTTTCAGAATGGACCAGGTAATGCCTATACAAATGCTTATAAACTGCATTATAAAACAAATATTAAAAACATTCAGATTAATTCTTATCTGGGTTTTCTCAATGACATGAACGAATATATAAGCTGTACAACCGGAGCAACAGAAGATGGGGGCCCCGGAAGCATTAATACCACAAAGCCAAAACAAACTTACATTGCAAGTTTACAGGCGGATATCCCTCTTAGAAATCACGTATTAACTTTAGGAGCAGACTATAAAATGTATAATGCTATTGGTGAAGAATGGTATTTATCAGATTGGGTAAATGCCGACTCGAAAACAACCATGAAGTCATCAATGGCAGGTAAACAGAAAATTTATGCTCCTTTTGTCCAGGCTGAGATTAATATTTTAAACGGGCTGAAAAGTTATCTGGGTCTCCGTTACGATTACTGGAACAATACTGATGGAAGAAGTAGTTATGGTACTTCCGATACTACTTATATGAATACATCAAGCAGCCATCTTTCGCCGAAAGCCGGGCTTGTTTATACTCCCGAAATGAATTGGAACATTTTTAAAATTAAAAATATCAGGGTTTCAGCAGGCGAGTCGTTCAGAACACCTAACCTTTACAATCTATATAAGACATGGTCATACGTTACAACAACCTATCTCTCAAATCCTGATCTGAAACCGGAAACATCCTTCTCATGGGAAGTTGGTCTTACAACGGCATTATTTAACGAGAAAACTATAATCAGTTTCGATTATTATCAGAGCTACATCAAAGATATGATGTACAATTCCGAGATATCAACAGGGGTGAAAAAATACATGAATGCAGGAAAAGGTGAAATAAAAGGATTTGAGGCTGAGATAAAACAGAGTATATCTTCTTTTATGGATCTGAATTTCAATATAACCAAACAAAAGACTAAGAATACTGAAAACTCAGCTGATCCGGTATCTGTCGGAAAAAG
>DAONXX010000003.1:0-59653 GCA_035414025.1 Bacteroidales bacterium
GCTAATACTTTACATATCACTAAGTAACACCTCTAACAGATTGCGAAACAAATAAGCAAAAGACATTTTTGATACAAGCTCTCTATCTTATGTATTACGCTGTTACTGATTTTTTATTATAAAAGAATTTATCTCGACAGAATGTATTTCAGAGTCCTGATTCCATTAGATTGATGAAGAACAATCAGATACAGTCCTGCCGGACATTCTGAAATATCAATTTTTATCTCCCTGCCTCCTTCTGAAATTCCTTGTCTTACAATTGATCCTGTTGAATTATATATGCTGTATTTAACAGGTTGCGTATTTTCTCCTTCCATCTGACTGATAGTTAAATATCCTGCACCAGGATTAGGATAGATTACAGGAGACACAGATTCTGTATCGTCTATTCCGTCAATTACAGGTCCGATATGAAGATCCTCAATTGCCCATCCCCAGCCATTCGCATAAGGGTCTGAAAATAATCTGAATCTTATTATCATCGGCTCACCTGAGGAAATATACGAGGAGACCCTTGGAAAAATAGTTCGTTTTACCATCATTGATCCCGTTCCAACAAATGTTGAATTGTTTCCCTCAATTGATCCGTTGTATGCCGCTAGCCAGGAACTATTTATCCTGCTGTCGTATCCATCGACCAGCGGGAACCATGTTTTACCGTAATCCTTTGAACCTTCAATAATCACATAATCATAAAAATATATTGACCAGAAATCATATCCATCTTCTCCGGGTTCAACAAGGACGAGCTCTTTGTAGCTTATTAACATTCCCTGGTCATCATATATGACAGGAGTCCTTAACATTGCTGTATAACCTATACTGTCGCCTGTCTCTTCAGGGCTTTCATATGGATGGGGAGTGTGAAGTCCGTAATTAGTGAATCCTTTGGGCTTCAGTATTTTCATGCCATCAAACAAGAAATCAGCCGATGCATTAAGAAAGTCCGTCGAATAAGAATACTCTGCTTCATTAATTTTCTCAATCGGAACTGTAAAGAACTCTCCTTCACAAGGGTATATTCTGCTGTTGGGGATCCGGGCTTTATCAATTGCAGTTATTCTGTAATTGAATTTATCCCCACCTTTTAGATTAAAAGACTCTGTTTTCAAGGCATTGCTAAAACTTTCCATGCCATCTGATTTAAGCCCGATAGAATGAAGTTCCCCTTCGTTAATTTTATATTCAAGAAAAACTGTATCGACTCCGATATTATCAGTGACATTCAACTCAAAAAATATCGTGTCGATAGTCTCAAAATAAAACATTTGCGGAGAATACTTAATTACTGGTTTTACAGTATCGATACCAATATAAGTTGAATAATGAAATTCATCGATACAGGATGGCATCCTGTAAATCCTCGAAAAGTTATCTTCTGCAAAGAAATGGTAATCAAGGCTGCTGCCGTAATAAGGTATTGTAAGGGAAGTTGAATAATAATTATCACCAGTCGGTGATATAAGAAATACTGTATCACGGTCAGCAGGATCATCATATCCGTTAAATGCATAAACAAGGCCTACCCTATCACGATTATAAATAGTATCTGATCTTATTTCAGCAGTAATAGTAATTTCTTCTAGTGATTCTTCGGTATCCTTAATCTCTTCATGAACAATCCTTGTATTTATCCAGCCCAGATCGCCAAGTATCGACATTGTCAATTTTCCAGGATCATGTATTGCTTCTCCAAGATTTGAGAAAGGAGTCATAAGCTGGTCTACTTCAAGAGTTTCTTTTTCATCGAGATGAGAAATACTTGATCCCGGATCGAAAATTGCGGGTGCATGCAGTTTAGCTCTTTTTCCTGAAGTATAATTACTCAGCAGGGGGCCATTGAAATATAATTCCCTGCTTGTATACTGCTTATTTAATTCAGGTGAAGGGTTTTTGAAGTAAGTAGTATCTGTCAGCTTTTTACCATCCAGACTCTCAACGAACGTATCATAAATAATAGGAATGGAGTTAAACCCGTAGGAACCTGTCCATTTTCCTTTTACCATACTATCTACAAAACCCAGACCATGCATCAGTTCATGCAATACCACGGTTACCATATCGTATTTTGAGATTGGCGTAGCTCCATCCGTTCCGAAATACCAGGCAGCAGAACTGTTAAAGGTCAGTTCAATATCTTCTTCTCCTTCTCCGTTATAATCTTCCCCTGCAATTTTTTCAGCAAGAGCGATCGGGTAATAGGCATAGGGATTAAGGGCATTAATACCCCATCCGGCAAGAAATGACGTTGCTGAAGAATTAGCAAGCACACTCACATTTGTCATAGCCTTCCAGGTCGCCTTGATCTTTATTGAAGTACCTTCCGGCAATAAAGTTGCGAGTATTGAAACAGCATAGTTAAAAGCTGCTTTAGGCGCTTCAGGGAAATCAATATAACTGACTGATATTAATGCCTTTTCATGATCACCTCCCTTCTGAAGGAATTGGTCCGGAGGAGGTATATATATCTTATTAACCTTATTGCTGGCATAAGATACCGAATTTACCGGCAATAATATTCCGGGATCCCGCATATTAATTGCAGAAACACTATTGAGCATCAAGGTGCCCAGAAGAAACAGAATCAGTCTTTTCATTAAGTAGCTGAACTAGCTTCAGTCTCTGCTTGTCCCCTGAGGCTCATAATATCCCTGTCGAACTGATACAGGTGATTTTTGGCACCCAGGTTAAGCTTATCAATAATTGCCTGAACTGAAGACTCTTCCTCAACCTGCTCAGTAACGAACCACTGAAGGAAATTATGAGTATTGTAATCCTTTTCTTCCAGGGCAAGTTCAACCATTTCATTAATACTGGCAGTCACAAATTGTTCATGTTTAAGGACTTCCTTAAACATCTCATCAACACTATTATACGTTTCCGGCGGTTTTTCAAACGAAGGAATCAGAGCTTTTCCTCCTCTTTCATTTATGTACTTTATAAACTTGAGCATATGCATCTTTTCTTCCTCTGCCTGGGCATACAACCATTGAGCAACACCGGCAAGACCATTAGTTTCAGCCCATGAAGCCATTGCAAGGTAGAGATTAGATGAATAACCTTCTCTTTCTACCTGTCGGTTACAGATGTCTTCCACTTTTTTCTTTAACATAATTGTAGGTTTTAAAATTATTTCATTATAACAACTGTTCGTCGAATATGTTTAGTTATGAAACAAAACCATTATCTAACTGATATCCAGATTGAAAGTTTTTTTAAACTCTTTCAGTTCAGGATATTTTGACTGAAGATAATTATATTTCTGCTCATCTGTATACAATATTTCATTATCTTCAATCTGATCCACAGATGTCTCGATTTCCAGGTTCCTGATTCTGAATCTGCTCAAAAGAAAATTGGAAAGATTTTGTTTATAATCCTGAACAAATATATCCTTTTGTGCAGCATTTGTAAGAAAGATCCTGATTGTATTATCTTCTTCAAGCTCCGTTTTTATTGATTTGAACATACTAATTATACGCGGCCCCTCATCTTTCAATTCATCAATGAATTCCTGCCAGGCAGTTGCAAGAGTATCAACAGTCAGATCAATTTTAGTTTCATCATCACTGGAGAGATTATCAGGAACTGAAGACATCTTCTGGAGATTGATAGCCTGAGGCTCCTCCGCGTCTGATATTATCTCCCTGATAGAGAAAGATCTGATTTCTTTTTCCACATGCGGTTGATGTCTTGAAACAGAATCAGGATTCTTCGACGAAACTCTTCTTTCGGGATTTTCAGATTCCCTTACAATTTCTGATTTAGAAGGCGGAAGGATAGTATCATCATTTAAATCCACCTGGGTTATCTCAGGCTTTTTTTTTTCCTGTTCACTGATGGAATCAGCAATAATCCTGTACATCTGGATTAATGCAAGTTCAACATGAAGACGGGGATTCTTGCTATTCTTATAGGTAATATCACAGTTACTTCCAATTTCAAGGGCTTTGTAAAGGAAACTTACCTGGCATTCCGATGCCTGTTCAGCATATCTTTGCCTTAAAGACGGAGTTGTTTCAAGCAGCTGCAATGTGGATTTGTCCTTACTGACAAGAAGATCGCGCAAATGACTGTTCAGTCCGGATATAAAATTATGCCCATCGAAGCCTTTTTCAAGAATCTCATTAAATGTAACAAGAATAGTCGAAAGATCATTTCTCAGGGCACCTCTGACAATTTTAAAATAATATTCACAATCAAGTACATTAAGATTCTCGATTACATCCTTGTAAGTTATTTTTTTACCACACAGGCTTACAATCTGGTCGAATATCGACAATGCATCTCTAAGTGCACCATCAGCTTTCTGGGCAATTATGTGGAGAGCCTCTTCCTCTGCCAATACTGACTCGTTCTGAGCTACATAGAGAAGGCGCTTCACAATATCCTCTATTTTGATGCGGTTAAAATCAAAGATTTGGCATCTTGACAGAATAGTGGGAATAATCTTGTGTTTTTCGGTTGTTGCAAGGATAAAAATTGCATGAGCCGGAGGTTCTTCAAGCGTTTTCAGGAAAGCATTGAAAGCTGAAGAGGAAAGCATATGAACCTCATCGATTATATAAATACTGTATTTTCCAATCTGGGGAGGGATCCTCACCTGTTCATTAAGGCTTCTTATATCTTCAACTTTATTATTTGATGCTGCATCAAGCTCATGGATATTAAAAGACCTCAAGGTGTTAAATGACTGGCATGACTCGCAGCTATCACAAGGATCTCCATTGTCCCTTAGGTTGAAGCAGTTTATTGTCTTTGCAAAAATCCTTGCGCATGTTGTCTTGCCAACCCCCCTTGGTCCGCAAAAAAGATAGGCCTGTGCAAGTAGATTACCTTTAATTGCATTTTTAAGAGTTTTTGTAATGGTGTCCTGGCCAACTACCATACTGAATGTGGCAGGACGATATTTGCGTGCTGAAACAATAAAATTTTCCATTCTCTATCCTAATGCAGCCTGATCGTTTTACTTTACAAATATAGTTAAAAAGGCTTCTGTAAAAGAGTGCCGTCAAAAATTAGCCAAACAATTACAGGCAACTTGCCGACACCTGTTTAAGTGATAATTTTCAGGTGATTATTTTTGATTAAAGGAAAAAAGTTGTAGTTTTGCGAGCCAAATTAATTTAATATTATATAATAAACTACTATGTTGAACCATTACGAAACCGTTTTCATTGCAACTCCCGTTTTGTCTGAGAATCAGATGAAGGAAGCGGTACAAAAATTCAAGAAGGTCATCACCGAAAATGAAGGTGAGATCATTCATGAAGAGAACTGGGGCCTAAAGAAGTTGGCCTATCCTATTCAAAAAAAATCGACAGGTTTTTATTACCTGATAGAATTTAAAGGCGAAGGAAGCCTTATTGAAAAGCTGGAAGTCCAGTATCGCCGTGATGAGAGAATCATCAGGTTTCTTACGTTCCGTATGGAGAAATATGCAGTTGAATATGCGGAAAAAAAGAGAAGACAAAAAGAATTAGAAAAAATAAAGGAGGAATAAGAAATGGCACAGAATGAATCAGAAATCCGATACTTAACGCCTCCGACTGTCGAGATAAAAAAGAAGAAATACTGTCGGTTCAAGAAAAACAAGATCAAATACATCGATTATAAGGATCCGGAATTCCTGAAAAAGTTTCTGAATGATCAGGGCAAGATACTGCCCCGGAGGATTACCGGCACATCGCTCAAATACCAGAGAAAAGTGGCAAAAGCTGTAAAAAGAGCCAGGCATATTGCACTTCTGCCTTACGTAACTGACTTGTTAAAATAGGAGGACATTAAAATGGATGTGATATTATTACAGGATGTTCCAAAACTTGGACAAAAGGATGACATGGTGAATGTAAAAAACGGCTATGGCAGGAATTATTTGATACCTAAAGGATATGCAATTGCAGCAACACCTTCTGCAAAGAAGATGCATGCGGAGAATATGAAGCAAAGAGCGCATAAAGAAGAAAAAATCAAAGCCGAAGCTATAGAGCTGGCTGAAAAGATGACAGGTCTGAAGCTTGTTGTCGGTGCAAAAACAAGTACTTCCGGAAAAATATTTGGTTCAGTTAATACAATTCAGTTAGCTGAAGCGCTGATGGAAAAAGGTTTTGAAATAGACAGAAAAAATATTACCCTTCCTGAAGACCAGATAAAAGAGATCGGAAACTATACAGCTGTTGTTAAATTACACAGGGAAGTAAAAGTTGATATCGATTTTGAAATAATTGCTGAATAACTTCTTTTTCTTCCTAAAAAATAAGAGAGGGTGCCGTAAAAACAGCACCCTTTTTATTTTACTGCTATAGTCTCAATTTCAATAAGTGCTCCCAATGGCAGCTCTTTAACAGCGAATGCAACCCTGGCCGGCTGATTCTCAAAAAAATATTGCCCGTATACTTCATTCATAGCTTTAAAATTTGCCATATCTGTGAGTAAACATGTAGACTTTACTACTTCCACGAAACTATAGCCGGCAGCTATAAGTATTGCCTCGATATTCTTCATTACCTGTTGTGTCTGCACTTTAATATCTCCCTCTACAAGCTTTCCTGTTACCGGATCAATAGCCACCTGTCCTGATATATAAAGTGTACCGTTAATCTCTACAGCCTGGCTGTAAGGACCAATAGCTGCAGGGGCAGAATCTGTTTTTACAATCCTTTTCATATATAAATGCTTTAGTAGTAATAGTTATCGTGATAATCTTTTCTTCTCTGATATTTGAGATCGGACAATACTGCAGCCTTGACCCTTATTGTAAATTCCCAGCTTTTCATTGTTCCGTTTGGGATCCAACTGAAACTCATGTTCCAGCAATGCAAGTCACGTACAACTGATATCTGAGTAGTTGAAATTTCCTTTGCAGCAAAATCATAACCTGTCCTGTAAGTTATATCCATCTTTTTTGTCAGTGCAAGATGGCCGTTTATCGAAAGATATTGTGATATTGACTTCCTTGCCAATTTGGAATAATCAACCCTGTAACTGACATTCATTGTCCATGGCATATCAAATCTCATATAGCCATACTCGTCGAAAACATCTGTTGAGACAGTTTGAGCTGATAAGCCAGATGCACCTGCCTGATCCATCTGAGGATATGAAGCAGACTGTACTTGTGCCGGAGCCGACGTGGCAGATCTTTTCGTCTTTCCTACAAAGAATCTGTCGAGACTGAAATCAATAGTTGCTGACATATTTTTAAAGCGCATAGGTCGCTTGTCTGTCGAAAAATAGAAAGATCCTGTCTCCTTCCCGTTCTTATCAAGGCCGTAAAGTGAAAAAGAACTATTCCACGATATATTTATATTCTTAAACAATGTTGTTCGCATCACCATGGAGATCGGGGCCCATCGCATGGAATCAGCAAAAACATTGTAGGAAGTGTTGATCCCGAAATTATCTATAATAGAGACTTTTTGAGGCTTACCTGTAGTATCATTGCGTTCAAAGACCTTTGCTTCAAGAAGATTAGTAAGACTGAAAGAGACAGCACCACTTTTTTGAGAAAGAGACGGAGTACCATAGATTCCGCCCTGAAAAATGGAATACTCTTCTGTCCTTCCTGTTGTATCAACCTGAACCTTCCTGTACATATTGGTTGCAAGTTGATTTAAATATGGAACATAACTAAATGATACAGACGGTTTCATCACATGACGAATTGCCTGTATCCTTGATGTTTGGCTTATAAATTCGTATATTCCGAAGATCTGCGGACTATAGCCGGCGCTTATCGATGGTTTAAGTGCATGTCCATAAAAAAATCCCCTTGTTGTGTCATTGACTGCTGATGGTCTGACTGCTCCAGTTATTGGATCGACAAAATCAGGATCCCACGCCTTATTAATTTTCTGAGTATAGATGACACCTTCATAAGAAACCTGCGGAGAGATTGAGAAATTATTGAAGGGTCTGAACTGGATACTCAATGGTATTCTGTGAGAAAACCCATTCTGCATATTATCCCAAACCTTTGATGTAAACAGCAGACTGTCTTTTGTAGCGATCCTGTTATCAAGTGAGGCGGTATATTGCAACTGCAGATCCTGATACCATTTTCCTGATCCTACCCTGCCAAGCTTTTTAAAAGGATAGATCCTTGATGCGCTAAAACTGACCTTGGGAAGATTCAGGTTTACAATATCAGTTTTTGTATTCTGGCTATGGTTCATGCTTACCGAGAGGTTAAAAGGAGTGCCTGTCCAGCTTTTTGAATAGCTTATGCTTGACTGTTTTGTTGTTGTAATGAATTGCTCTATCTGGTAACTGTTATTCCTGTCAAATCCCGATGAACTCATATCGACACTTGCACTGAATCGTGATCCCGGCCTGGCCTTGGAATCCTGGTTAAATGTCCAGCCAATACTGTAGTTTGTCGATGCTTTATAATCCGATAATCCTTTATGTCCCGATATGTTTTTGGCATAACTGAAAGAAAAATTTCCTGAATACTTATAACGCTTATTATATGCAGTCTGGGTAGTTGCCATCCATGTTCCGTTAGTGTAGATACTCCCTTTCAGTGTCAGATCAAAGTAATCGCTTATAGCAAAATAATAACCTCCATCTGTTAAAGCATAGCCTCTACCCTCTTCATAATGGACCCTTGGCATTATTATTCCTGATTCAGCACTTTTTGTCTGAATCGGAAAATATCCAAAAGGAAGATAAAGGGGCAAAGGTATTCCTTCGAGGACCAGATGTCCCGGCCCTGAAATTATCTTTTTCCCCGGATACACCTTGGCTTTTGGCAGGCTTATATAGAAATGAGGGATCTCAGCATCGCATGTGGAATATGTACTTTTATAAATATTTGAGGTACCATCGTCAAGCATCTTTCCAACAGAGCTCCGAAGCAATCCTTCATCCTGTTGAGTAACAATAACTTTGACAACTGCCATCCCTGTTTTGAAATTATACCTGAGAGTATCTGTTTCATATTTCTGCGTACCGACTTCAAGAACCGGTTTTCCGCTTACTGCACCTGTTGAATCCGGAAGACCGACAGCAAATACCTCACTTGTCTCCATATTAAACTCAATTGAATCAGCGGAGATTCTGATATTGTCGTAATTGACAACAGCTTTATCAACAATTGTAGCTTTTTTATTTAACAGGTCGGTTTTAATATAACCGTTAGAAGTATATGTCACCTGTTTTTCAATAGCATCGCCGGATATTCTCTTAAGCCCTCTGATTGTATCAGCAACAGTTGAATCTCTTCCCTGCTGCAATGTGTTCTGAAATAACTTATCATCTTGTGATAATAACGAAATTGAGTGGAGCATCACGAGGAACACTACAAGTAACCGCTTTTCAGTAAAAAAATACAACTTAAATACTATTTTTGTATAGTTTTTGTGTGACGTCATGATGTCAGCGGCAAAACTATTAAAAAAACATGAACATAAGATGAGTATGAATATTAAAAACGGCAAACATCATACCATTAATATGTATGCAATATATATTCTGTTAATTCCGGCTATTTTAATAATTGCTTCACCTGTTCTTGCTGCACCTTTTCCAAAGAATGAAGGAAAATGGGTCGTAGTTATTGATCCGGGGCATGGAGGAAGGGACCCCGGCGCCCTTGGTAAATTTAGCAAGGAGAAAGATATCAACCTTGCAATAGCTTTAAAAACCGGAAAATATATAGAAGATAATATTCCTAATGTAAAAGTCCTTTATACAAGAAAGAAGGATTCCACTTTAAACTTGTATGATCGTCCGGCATTTGCTATTAAGAACAAAGCGGACCTGTTCATTTCAATCCATGCCAACTGGGCCAAGAACAGCAGCATTACGGGAGCAGAAACTTATGTGATGGGGGTTTCAAGCAGTGAAGATAACCTTGAAGTGGCAATGAAAGAAAATGAAGTTATACTTCTGGAAGAAGATTATACTACCAGATATGAGGGTTTCGATCCAAAATCCCCTGAGTCATACATTATTTTTACCCTTACCCAGAATGTTTATAATAAACAAAGCATTGATCTCGCTGCCAGGATCCAGTATCAGATTACTGAAAGAGCTAAAAGGAAAGACCGTGGAGTGAAACAGGAAAGGTTCCTTGTACTTTACAGGAATACAATGCCGAGTGTACTTATCGAAACAGGCTTTATGACAAATACTGAGGAGGAAAAGTATCTGAATTCAGCCCAGGGGCAGGATTATCTGGCATCTGCAATTTACAGAGCATGCAGGGATTATATAAATGATATTGACAGAATGAGTGGTATAAGTACAAATAATGAAGTCTTATCTGAAGAAAAAAGCATTGATATATTGGCCATGACCAAAGGAGAGATCATATTCATGGTACAGGTGGCATCAGCTATAACAAGAACGGAAATAAAACCGGAAAATTTTCAAGGCCTCAGGGATATTACCGAAATCCCTTCCTCTAATCGTTTCAGATACGCGACAGGTGCCTTCAGGGATTATGACGATGCTGTAAATCACCGGAAGGATATTGAGACAATCTATCCCGATGCTTTTGTAATTGCAGTCAAAGACAGCAATGTTCTGCCTCTGCAACAGGCACTGGATGAGAAAAAGAAAAGAAAATAAAATAACAGAAACAACATGAAAATATCAAATGAAGTCAAAGTCGGCGCTGTTGCCCTTGTTACTTTAGTTGTGTTCATCTGGCTCTTCAATTTTTTAAAGGGTAAAAATTTCTTTAAAAAAACAGTTAACTATTATTGTGTTTATAACGAAATAGGAGGTCTGGCTGAATCTAGTCCTGTGGAGATCAATGGCTATAAGGTAGGAATTGTACAATCAATTGACTTCGTTGATGCTGAAACAGGCCGTTTGCTTGTCGTATTTTCTGTGAACAGGAATTTCAGGCTTCCTTTGAATACAGTTGCTGAAATAGTTCCCGTCTCAATAATTGCCGGAATGAAAGTTCAATTTGTATTCGGAGACGGACCAGGTTTCCACGAATTTGGAGATACAATCCCTGGAAGGCTTTCGGCAGGATTACTTTCCACCATTGAAACAGAACTAATGCCCGTCAAAGACCGAATCACAGATTTGATTATTGTCCTTGATTCAGTTATATCTTCTGTCAATGATATTATGGATCCTGAATTCAAGAAAAATCTCAATGGTGCTGTTTCTAACCTCAGCAATACTTCTGAAAGCATAAGTAATATTATCGGATCAAAGGAAAGGGAATTAAAGGAATCTGTTGAAAACCTCACCCGTTTTACCCAGATGCTGGCAAACAACTCAGATGAAATAAGCAACACATTCAGGAATCTCAGTAATTTTTCAGATACGCTCGCTGCAGCAGACATATATACATCTGTTTCAAATTTAAAAAGTACACTTGAACAAACATCAAAAATGCTGGGAAATATAAATGATGGCAAAGGAAGTGCAGGACTTTTACTCACAAATGATTCACTTTACAATAATCTTACTCGAAGTCTGGCAAGCATGGACGAGCTTTTAAGGGATCTTAAAGCGAATCCCAAAAGGTATGTTCACTTTTCTATTTTTGGGAAAAAAAATATTCCAGCTGAATAACACAAAATTCAAAATTTCAGACTATCTTGATACAGAAAAAGGAAAACAAAATCTGGAATAAGATAATACTTATTTCAGAATACAATTTTTGAATTTTCAGCAGGAAGCCTTAATGAATTGTAATCCACTTGTTAAATCAAAACACCATCCGTAAGTGCTTGACAATAAGCAACTTGCATATAATGCAAATATTATTTTCCATAAGTTGCTGATGTTTAAAACCATAGATTGTTTTTGAAAAAAGCAAGTGAAAAAAGTTTTTTTTTTAAGTTTTTTTTTTACAAATATTGTACTTAGATAAAGTCAATAAAATTCATAAAAAATTACTTGCTTAAATGAACAAATCTCATCATGAGGCATGGAACAATTGTCTGCAGATAATAAGGGATATAATTCCATCTGCCAGCTTTAAAACATGGTTTGAACCAATCATTCCTCTTAAACTGGAAAACAATATACTGACAATCCAGGTACCGAGCCCCTTCTTTTATGAGTACCTCGAAGAACAGTATATTGACATTCTGAGAAAAACACTCAGGAGAGAGATTGGGACAGATGCAATGCTGGAGTACAATGTTGTGATGGAAAATGCCAATTATTCTGATGGGAAACCCTACACTGTAAGGTATCCGTCGAAATACAAGACAGATCTGCATAACAGACCTGCACAGGTCCCTTTCGATGTAACCCAGCCTTCCATAAAAAACCCTTTTGTAATACCAGGGATTAAAAAGATCCACTTTGACCCAAAACTTAATCCTGAGTATAACTTCAATAATTTTGTTGAAGGTGAATGCAACAGACTGGCAAGATCTGCCGGTATAGCTATTGGCAATAATCCTGGAGGTACTGCATTCAATCCTCTCATGATATACGGTGATTCAGGACTGGGTAAAACACACCTTGCACAGGCAATAGGAATTCTTGTTAAGGAGAAACATCCTGATAAAATAGTTCTGTATGTAAATGCAAATAAATTCCAGACCCAGTTTGTTGAATCAGTCAGGAATAATAACAAAAATGATTTTCTGCACTTTTATCAGATGATAGATGTTCTTATCCTTGATGACGTTCATGAGTTTGCCGGCAAGGAAAAGACCCAGGATACTTTTTTCCATATATTCAATCATCTCCATCAGTCGGGCAAACAACTGATACTTACATGCGACAAACCTCCTGTTGATCTCCAGGGCATGGAACAACGTCTGCTTTCGAGGTTCAAATGGGGATTGCAGGCAGATCTCATTCGCCCTGACTACGAAACCCGGCTTGCAATATTAAAGAAAAAAGCCTACAATGATGGCATAGAGCTAGCAGAAGAGATTTTTGAATTCCTTGCGTTAAATATCTCAAACAATATAAGGGAGCTTGAAGCAGTACTTATCTCCCTATACGCACAATCAACTCTTAACAGAAAAGAGATTACGCTCGACCTTGCCAAAATGATGGTTGAAAAATTAATAAGTACAACCCGTAAGGAAATAACAATTGATTATATACAAAAAATTGTCTGCGACTATTATAAGATACCTGTTGAGCTTATTCAGAGCAAGACAAGGAAGAGGGAAATAGTTCAGGCAAGACAGGTTTCGATGTATTTCTCCAAAAGTCTGACAAAAGCTTCGCTTGCAAGCATCGGATCTCATATAGGAGGAAAAGACCATGCAACTGTTTTACATGCATGTAAAACAGTAAACAATCTTATTGATACCGATAAACATTTCAGGAACCAAATAAACGAAATTGAAAAGAAATTAAAAATCTGATCGATGGACACTGAACTCTTTTCTGAAATTTTTTTTAAAAAATATGGGAACAGGAATAATATTCCTGTTCTTTTTTTCTCACCCGGAAGGGTCAACCTCATTGGAGAACATACAGACTATAACGGCGGATATGTCTTCCCATGCGCATTGAACTATGGTACCTACCTGCTTATCAGGAAAACAAATGACAAAATCATAAGATTCAGCTCCGTCAATTTCAGCAATGACGAAGAAACAAAGCTTCAGGAAATTTTTGTAAGAAAAGGCAGTAACTGGATCAACTATCCGCTTGGTGTAATAAACGAATTCTTAAAAAAAGGGATTAAACTTAGCGGGCTTGAACTCCTATATTATGGTGATATCCCGAACAGTGCAGGACTCTCATCTTCAGCATCAATAGAAGTTGTAACAGCAGTGGCAATAAATGATCTGTTCAATGCCGGACTCGATATGCTTGAGCTTGTCAAAATGAGTCAAAGGGCTGAAAATGAGTTTGTCGGAATGAATTGCGGTATAATGGACCAGTTTTCCGTTGCTTTCGGAAAGAAAGACCATGCCATCTTATTGAATTGTGATACATTATATTATGAAAATGTTCCGGTAAATCTGAATGAATGCATATTCATAATCACAAACACAAATAAAAAAAGAAAACTTACCGATTCAAAATATAACGAACGAAGGGCAGAATGTGAGAAAGCTGTTGAATTACTTCAGGCTTACAGGTCAATAAACAACCTAAGCGAACTGACTGTTGAAGAAATACCTCTCCTGGAGAAATATATTACAGACCAGGTTCTGATCCGCCGGGCAAGGCATGTTATAAGTGAGAATGGAAGAGTGCTTGAAGCTGTTAAAGTTTTAAAAGAGAATGACTTAGACAGTTTTGGCGAACTCATGAATGCATCTCATGATTCCTTGAAAGACGATTATGAGGTAACCGGAACGGAGCTTGATACTCTTGTTTATGAAGGAAGGAAACTACCGGGGGTTGTCGGAACACGAATGACTGGTGCCGGATTCGGCGGATGTACAATCAGCATTGTCAAAAAGGATTACTCCCGTGAATTTATGACCAGACTTACTGATGTCTATACTAAAAGAACCGGTCTTATTCCTGACTTTTATCTTCCAGAGATAGGAAACGGAGCTGGAAAGATCAGATAATTATCTCTTTAACCTGAAATTTCTGTCATCAATAATGGCATCTAATTACTCATGGTGTCAAAGTGAGACTAAGTGTTTACTGCTGACGGAATATGTAATCAAGTTGTCAGAATATAGTCATGAAAATAACCCTGAGTCCCTTGTATATATCTATTCCAAAGCGGTCCAAAACATGCTTAAAATACAATTTAGCCAGAAAAAAGTAACAAAACAAGGAGAAATACGTATTTATGCAATATAGAAGTCTGAGTGAAAACTGGCAGCTTAAACATAGACTGGCAAGTTCAAATCTGTATATGAAATAATGATTTAATCTTTTGAATATCACATATTATAACGCAATCTCATTCTTACATGAAAAATTGCACAGGATAATTGTTGAAAACAAGTTAATATAAGATAAAATACCGGTTTAAATTTTGAATAATTAGTTTTAATTTTAAAAGAAAATCACAGCTAACATGTGGGTATGTATAAGATAATCAGGACATTAAAATATGTATTTTTGTTCATCCTCATTGCAGTTGTTACGGGTTGTGCTCCTTCAAAACAGAATCCATATCTAAAAAAGAGACAGGCAGCGTCAAAGGTAAATACATCACAACTGGGGAGAAACAGGTATTACTTTTCAAAAGGTTATCAAAAGAAACTTGTGAAAAGCTATAAAAAGAGATCAAACCGCTATTAATCCTCGCATTCAAAAGACAACCCGTCATAAGCCAGGTAAATTCCCTCTGGCAGTTCTTCAGAAACTTTAGAATGCAATCCCATCTGATGGCTTATGTGTGTTATATAGGTTTTCTTTGGTGATATCTCTCTTGTAAAATCAATGGCCTCTCTAAGGTTGAAATGGGAAATATGCTTTTCCTTTCGCAATGCATTAATAACAAGATATTTAACTCCGATAAGCTTCTCCTTGCTCTCTTCCGGAATATAATTAGCATCAGTTATATAGGCAAAATTACCTATCCTGAATCCATAAATCTCCAAATGCATGTGCCTGACCCTTATTGGTATTATTTCAAGGCCCCTGAAAGTAAAACTATAATCTGTTACCAGATTTAACCTCATTCTGGGAATACCCGGATACTGGTTTTCAGCAAAAACATATGAGAACTCCCTCTTAATAGCCTTCTGCACCCTTTCCTCGGCAAAAATATCAATTGCATCCTGGCTCTTATAGTTAAATGCTCTCACATCATCCATGCCAGCAATATGGTCCTTGTGCTCATGTGTAAGAAGGATTGCATCAAGTTTTCTGACATTTTCCCTAAGCATCTGTTGACGAAAATCAGGTCCGGCATCAAACAAAAGAGTTGTTCCGTTTTTCTCAAGCAAAAGAGAGGTCCTTAATCTCTTATCATGCGGATCCTCAGAAAGGCATGTAATGCAGTCGCAGGCTATGACGGGAACACCCTGAGATGTACCCGTACCCAGAAAGGTGATCTTCACAATTCAAATATTTACTGACAAACCTATATTAAAAATCACAAACAGCAAACCCAAACAACATTTTTTTAGCAGTAGTAATGAGCATATTTTAATATATTTGATGCATAATAATATCAAGTGAAAGGAAAAATCTATCTGATCCCTGTCACTCTTGGGGGTAGTGATGTAAGAGCCATAATACCTGAAAAGGTGCTGGAGATAACAAGAGGGCTACGTTACTTTGTTGTTGAGGAAATAAGAAGTGCCAGAAGATATTTAAGACTAATTGATAATCAATTTCCCATTGATGACTCATGCTTCAGGGAACTCAACGAACATACAAGGGAAAAAGACATAACAGCTTATCTGGAGCCGGCATTGAATGGAAATAACATGGGATTAATGAGTGAAGCAGGACTTCCCTGCATTGCTGATCCGGGAGCAAGACTGATCGCAATTGCACACAGAGAAAGGATAAAAGTGGTGCCTCTTTCAGGGCCTTCATCAATTTTAATGGCACTTATTTCATCGGGGATGAACGGTCAAAAATTTACTTTTAACGGATATCTGCCTGTTAAATCCGAGGAAAGAATCAAAAAGCTCAGAGAACTTGAAAAGAAAGCAAGAGAAGGATATAAACAGATCTTTATGGAAACACCATACAGGAACCAGAAGATCCTAAATGACATACTGAAAACCTGCAGCAGTGATATTAATCTCTGCATTGCTTCGGATCTGACTTTGCCATCTGAATCAGTTATCACAAGGAAATTACCGGAATGGAAGACAGATATTCCGGATTTGAATAAAAAAATGGTGATTTTCGTACTGCAATAGATCCAGGCAGGATTGAATCAGAATGTAAGATCACTACAAGTTATACCGAAACTATTTTTCATCAGGTATTTTAATCTCATATACAATTGTTGCCCTTGATGGTATCCTGTTCCCATCCCCTTTTAATCCAAAACCAAGGAAAGGAGGCATAATAAATGTACCTTCTCCTCCTGGTTTTAGCATTCTAAGTGCCTGATTAAGCCCGGGTTGCATCTCACTTCTTCCAATTATAAGTTCCTTAGGGCCAAGCTCCTGAGAAGAATAACATCTGGTTCCATCTATCAGGAAACAATTATACTCCATCAAAACACGGTCATTATCAGTTAAAAATGTTCCGTATCCTTCATTTTCAATATAATACCACAAGCCGGATGGAGACTCCTTCATCGGAAGGCCTCTCCTTTCGATATAGTTTTCGATACGTTCCCTGTCTTTCTGAATCAGGTATCTGTTCATATCAGCAAGCTCTTTCTTACCGGGAACCTGTTTATTGTTATAATTCCCGGTTTCTGATCTGCATGAAAATGATGTTAATGCTACTGCAAGTATGAGAATTATTATCAGCATCAATCCTTATTTTTTATTATAACGCGTAAAATTTTCCCGCAGTACTTTCAGAAAATATTCAATAGTATTTTCAAGAGTGTCATTATATTCACCTCCGGAGGCATTCAGATGACCGCCACCTGAAAAGAATTCGGATGCAAATTCATTTACAGGGAAATTACCTATCGACCGGAAAGAAAGCTTGATGAAGTTATCCTTTTCAAGAAAAAGAACTGCAAAGCTGATGCCTTTAATTGAAAGAGGCATATTAACAAAGCCTTCGGTGTCTCCTTTAACATTGTTAAAAGCAATAAGATCAGATTTTGTCAGATAGATGTAAGCTGTTTGAAATTCAGGAATTACTGTCATCCTTTTATAAAGTGCAAATCCCTGAAGCCTCATCCTGTATTCAGAGAAATTGTTATAAACAAGTCCCAGTATCCTGTCTCGCTCTATGCCTGTATCGAAAATATCGGCAACGATTCTTAGCGTCTGCCCGGTATAGTTTCCATGTTCAAAATTGCCAGTATCTGTTATGATCCCTACATAAATTGCTTCTGCAATTTCCTTTGTCATAAAAGATTCATTACTCAGACATGCAAGAAGTTCATAAACCAGTTCTGATGTACTACATTTTGAAGGATCTGATATAATTATATCTGCAAAAAGGTTCGGATTCAGATGGTGGTCGATTATAATTTTTTTAGCCCCCGAGTCTTGCAGGAGATCCTGAATTTCTCCAAGTCTTTCAGGTTGATTAAAATCAAGAAAGATTATCAGATCCGATTTCCTTATTAATGCTTTACAATAATCACGTTGACGGATAAAAATATTTATAAGATCTGCACCCGGCAGCCATTTCAGAAATTCCTGGAGATTGTTGGGAGAGATCATCTGCACATTTCTGCCGTTTCCTGTCAGATAATGAAATAATGCAAGTTGAGAGCCAATGGCATCTCCATCAGGATTGACATGGCAGATAAGCAGTATATTATCGGAGCTTGAAAAAAGTTTCGATAATTCCTTTGCATATTTCGATAAATCTGCCACTTTTACTATCCTTTTTAAAGTTTCCAAAGATAAGCAATTATACTGAAGACAAATACTTAATGATCAATCCATAAATGAGCTCTATGAATGGTAATTACACCTTTGCAATAATAAAGCCGAACGCTGTCAGGACAGGCAAGACGGGACCCATACTTTCAATAATTAATGAAGCCGGCTTTGAGATTACAGCAATGAAAATGACAAAGATGTCAAGACAACAAGCTGAAGATTTTTATGCTATCCATAGAGGAAAGCCGTTTTTTGAAAACCTTGTTGAATTTATGTCATCAGGACCCGTTTTAGTAATGATCCTGAAACATAAAAATGCTGTTGAGGAGTTTAGGAAACTGATAGGAGCAACAGATCCTGAGAAAGCTGAACCCGGGACAATAAGAAAGCTGTTTGCCGTATCTGTTACAATGAATGCCATTCATGGATCCGACAGTGATGAAAGTGCAGCAAGGGAAGCTGACTTCTTCTTTTCGGATTCCGAAAGATATATTTGATTCAAACAGCCGGATAACTTTTATTTCTTTTTTATTGTTAGTTTCAGGTTTTTGAAAAAAAATTAATGGAAAAAAAGAATATTACCGACTTTTCAGATGCAAGAACGCTAGAAAAGTATTCTTCAGCATTCACACTCTCCGATATGGAGATATTTATTTTTCCGGAGTTGTTTTACCCACTTGTGCTGGCAAATATAATGTCGCCGGTTTTATGGGAATGGAAAAATGATCCCTGGTTCACTGATATCCATAAGAAAAGCTTCAATTATAAAACAAACAGGATTAAACAATTCATAATTCAGAACTTCGTTTTCAATCTTGATCTTGCGACATGGGGCCTCACAACCAAACCAAAGGAAATAGCCCGGTTCAGGGATTTTTTCGACATTGATCTTCTAAAACAATCAAATGCCCTGTTCGGATATGAGGGCGATAAATATTACTTTGATATTGACATCAGGAAACATTTCGGACTTGATAAATATAACTCCGACATAATTCCTTATTGGAAGACTGAAACAATTGAGGCCATGACAGCCTTCAGGCATAAAGAAAATTTCCTGACTGGTGCCGGAGAGTGCGTATCATTATCTGCACTTTATGCTGCTGCAATGTTTGTCGTTGGCAGAATTCCTCTTGAAAAGATATTTCTTATTGCCACTCCCCTTCATTCTCAAAATTTCATCCTGGAAAAAGAAGGATTGATAACCAACAATCGCAGAATAGTTACCAAGAATATGTGGTTCAACGGTACATCCTTATCGGAAAAAGCCAGAAGAGCTCTCAAAAATGAAAAAGTCACTTTAGTTTCTCATATTTCAGGTTACATACACATTGTTTATAAAGAGGCAACTATAGACAGAAAGTCCTACGACAGATTTTCATCCTCACTGAGGGAATTTCTTGTTTCAGATCTGACCATCCCGATCTTCTTAAATTTCTTAAGGTTCCATTCAAGGTATAAATTTCTTTTCCAGTTTCGGTGTGAATGTTCAGGCATTTACAAGTATATCTCTCTTGAGAAGATCTTTGAATACGAACATACAAGCAAATACAGCATTTCAGATGATACACGGAAGCTTCTGATCAATGATATAGAAAGTGATGAGTTTCATCTTAGCCAGATCCAGGACAGGATAATTCTGAACGACGTGGAAGAGATAATTGCAAAGAACAAGGGAAATAGTTTAAAAGATATCGAGGAACAGATAATCAGTTCGAACAGGCAGATCGCAGAATCATTACTGCATGAAATGTTTTCCGATATATCAGACTTTCTTATCACCGATCCGAAACTTCCAGACAGCAATAAGAATTATGTAAATTATAATGCCCCCGTTATTTCAGTAGATGATAACCGTGATGAGATCATTGAAATAATAACCGAAAGTGCAAAGAATTCTGAATTATCTCAACTGACTCTTTATGTTTACAGGATGATGGATAAGATCGACTGGCTGCCCTTCGTTAAAGCTGCCGTTGAAAGGAATCCGGTCTGTTTTGAGGATCTTGAGGGAAAGAGTATTAAGGAAGTATTTGATATCCTGAATGTAATGCCGAATGAATCAATATATGACGGACAGAGGCTTGCACAGCCTGATGAGGTATGGAATTTCCGTCGTGGAGATGGGATTGAAAAAGCCTTTCTGCTTGCTGATTATTCTCTTCATAAGGATTGGAACGAGAAGATTACAATAACGATTGACAATCAAGATGTAAGCATTGCTCTTAAAGAAGGCAAATTTAATTTCCGATCAGGAAAATCATTCAGAAAGACTTTGGAAATAAAAATGGATAATAAGGCCGGCAAATCAACTCTTGTCCTTGCTGAAAGATAAAAATTACTTCAAAACAATATCCTTTATAACTTCCCTCCCGGCTTTTTCATTAAGCTTATCCCTTAGAGCATTTCTCAGCATCAGCAATTCATTTCTCACAACTGAAGAACTAAGCTGCACATAAAGTATATGATCTTTTATGAATATTTTTTTTGTCCTTGACGATATGGCACGGCCTACCACTTCTTCCCAGGAATTAATGAGACCCACTTCGGAAAGCTTATCCCCTAATTTCATCTCATTAATATAATCCTGCAATGCTTCTGCAAGAGATATTGTTTTACTTCTTCTCATTCAGGTATTTGCCATTATGTATCTTTTCTTCAACCTTGTTGTTGTCAATTATAAAAAGTTTATAATCGGTATCATGAGCAGAAAGAATTTCATGCAGGCGGCTCTGGTGAGTGTCGGTTATAAAAATCTGTCCGAACCTGTTATCGCCTACCAGACTTATTATCTGCTCCACACGTTCTGCATCAAATTTATCAAAAATATCATCAAGGAGCAGAATCGGTGAAATACCAGATTTCCGGTTTATATAATCAAATTTGGCAAGCTTAAGTGCGACAAGATATGATTTCTGCTGACCCTGAGAACCAAGAGATTTGGCAGACCATCCATCCATCCTGAAAATAAGGTCGTCCTTGTGAATTCCAAGAGTCGTATATCCCAGAAAAAGATCCTTTGCTACCGCTTTCGCAAGAGCTTCCCCATAATTGCCTGCTGCAAGGTGCGACTGATAAACAAGTTCTACCCTTTCCTTTCCTGAAGATATTATTGAATAATACTCCTGGAAAACCGGGGTCAGTTCATTAATAAGCTGTTCTCTCTCGCTGAAAACATAAGATCCATATTTCACAAGCTGAGAATCCCAGATAGTGAGAACATCATTATCAAACTGACCTGTAAATTGAAACTCCTTCAAGAGCTTGTTTCTCTGCTGAAGAGCTTTTGTGTATTGCAATGCAGAATTGAGATATTCTAAATTATATTGGCTTATTATTTTGTTCATGAACCTGCGTCTTTCTTCACTTCCTTCAGTAATCAGTGCTGTGTCGGCAGGCGAGATCATCACAACAGGATATTTTCCAATATGATCTGACATCCTTTGATACTCCTTTCCATTCTTTTTCATCACCTTTTGTTTCTGCCTCTGAAAGGCACAAAAGATATTATCTTCATCTGCTTTTTTTATAAAAGTTCCATTTATCATAAAATATTCTTCAGAATGGCGAATATTCATGCTATCAATATAATTAAAGAAACTTTTTGTGAGAGATAGATAATGTATGGCATCAAGTATATTGGTCTTTCCAACTCCGTTATTCCCGACAAAACAGTTTATGCGTGGAGAAAAATCAAGATCTGCCTGTTCGTAGTTTTTAAAATTCGTTAACGATATGTTTCTAAGATACATATTCACTTATAAATAAAAGTTCAACGGCACAACAACTCAATGGAACAATGATTCAGCAGGTTGAAGAAATTGCGATTCAACAACTTTAAAGCCTGGTTGTGCAGTTTTCAAAGTTAATAATTGTAAGATTAATTATCCACAATTATCTGGGATCAGGGATATTTCAGAATCTTAAAAATCACTGATATGGTTTAAGTTGAGAAGACTGATACAACTAACATTAAATAATTATTTCATAATAATCTGAAATAAATTACTTTTGCGGTGGAAAAACAAACTACGATCTGAACAGATATGGCAAAGAAGAAAAAAAAGGAGGAAAGTCCTCAGAGCTTTAAGAATGTTGGAGAAACACTTTCAAAAACGGAACAATTTCTTGAGCATAACTACAAACCTCTACTCATAACATTAGGGATAATTGTAGGGCTTGTAGCTATTTTCTGGTTAGGAAGAATGTATCTTATCAACAGGAATAATGAAGCCCAGTCGCAAATCTATCAGGCTGAGAGATATCTTGAAATTGACTCACTCGATCTTGCTCTTAACGGTGACGGGAATTATCTGGGTTTCCTTGACATATCCGAAGATTACAAGTTTACAAAAACCGGCAATCTTGCACTGTACAGTGCAGGTATCTGTTATCTGCGGCTTGGACAGTATGAAGAAGCTATAAAATATTTTGGCAAATACTCAAAAAAGGATAAAGTGCTGGGATCAATTGCCATCGGTGCTACCGGCGATGCATATATCGAGCTTGGAGACAATAAAAAGGGTATTGCCAAATATCTTGAAGCAGCAGAATTCGCTGATAATTCATTCAATACGCCGCTTTTCCTGATGAAGGCTGCAGAGATTTATGAACTTGAAGATAACTATAATGATGCGCTAAAGCTCTACCAAAGGATCCAGAATGAGTACCCTGAAAGTACGGAAGGACAAAGTATTGAAAAGTATATAGCCAGGGTTAAACTACTTATGAAATAATATGGCCACAAAAAATTTATCGGCATATAATCCTGACAATATTCCGGATGCTCATAAAATGAAATTCGGGATCGTAGTAGCAGAATGGAATAATGAAATAACCGGGAAGCTGCTAGACGGAGCCATTACGACTCTCCGCAAACATGGAGCTTCTAAAAAGAATATTAAAGTCATACATGTTCCAGGAAGTTTTGAACTTACATCGGGGGCAAAATTCATTGCCGAAAAGCATAAACCTGATGCCATTATCTGCCTTGGATGTGTTATTCAGGGCGAAACTCCTCACTTCACTTACATATGTCAGGGAGCTACCCAGGGCATTACTCAACTAAACCTTGATTATAATATTCCTTTTATCTTCGGTGTATTGACTGTAAACACCCGGGAGGAAGCTTCAGACAGAGCCGGTGGAAAACACGGGAATAAAGGCGATGAAGCTGCTGTAACAGCAATCAGAATGGCTGCATTACGCAAATAAGATACTGATTTCCCAGTCTCTCAATAAAATATAACAGCACCCTGTAATAATGGGTGCTGATTCTTTAATAAACCTATCGGAATGGATCACCTCAGGCATAAGATCCTGTAAGGACAATACCTGCACTTATTCCATGTATCAGAAGTCATAATAAATGGTTCTTCCGGACTGAATATTTCATTGACTGTTATATTAAGATATTCAAGGAATTCTTTCCTTATATCATGATAATCGTCAACAACAAGGTTTTTGCCTATCCTTAACCTGTCAGTGTCTGGAGATCCCTGATTCTTTTTAAGTTTGTAGACTGATGGTCTGATTTTTTGATCCGGTTCATTTGCCAGATATGTTTCACAATATAAAAGCGTCTGGAGCCATGCATCAAGATTTTTGTTCCTGTCGTTATTGAAAAGGGCATCCAATGAGCGTACAGAATCACTCACTTCCCCGGTTTTATAATCAATAATCCTAATTACGCCGTTTTGATTGTCAATACGGTCAATTACTCCTCCGATAAACAGAGTCAGATCAGCTTCGTTATATTTTATTGAAAGCGGAAATGTCAGGAGTTCTTCAAATGATAATATTGTGACAGGTGCTGCCGCTTTATCGATCTGAAAGATCCTGTTAATAAAGATAGTTAATACATTTTTGATTATCAATTCGTTACCTTTAACCAGTGAATCATTCTGTTCTCCAAAATGCTCAATTACAGTATCGCTGATTAGAGAAGATATGATATCCTTGTCTGCACTTAACCTATTGATTTCGTTGACATCCAACACCTTACCTATATATTGCGAATAGATTTTCCTTATCGCAGCATGCAGGATAGTGCCGACAATTGCAGGATCTATTTCCTCTGTAACCTTATCTACTTCCACGAGACCGTTAACATATCTGTAATAGAATCTCATCCTGCAATTAAGCCAGGTGTTAAGAGCTGACGGGGAAATAAATTTTTTATCATTCCCGTTTCCGAAGAAATATGAAATAAGTCTCTTATTATGTTCCTGATTATGTTCAATACTGTCACCTGGTGAAGCAGGATTTCTTATCTCAAAGCTGGTAGTAAGCACCTCCAGATCAGGATCCTTATCATATTTCATCTGCTGAAGAAAACGGCTCATCTCCCCGCTTCTCAGGCCTTCTGAATCTGAATTGTAGATAAATGTCACATTCTCAGCTCTGTGGAGCAATCTGTAGAAATGATAGGCATATATTGATTCCTGATAATTCAGCGATGGCATCCCGAATGCTTCACGTAATGCAAAAGGAATAAAGGACGAAGGAGATGTGATTGACGGTAGTACACCTTCATTTACTGAAAGCATTATAAGGTTTTTAAAATCAAGGGTGCGCGTTTCAAGTATTCCCATGATCTGGATTCCTGAGAGCGGTTCTCCTGAAAAGGGCACAGTCTGGTTTTTCAATAACCTGTCAAGAATTCTAACCCACGTTACAACAGTCAGGCTTATATCAGGGCTTTTCAATATTTCATCAAGCCGGTTTAATGTAAGTATTATCCTGTATATAAACTCATTACGAATATTGCTTTGCAATGAATAATCCCTGGTGGTTTCACCAGGAGTATTCTGTTTTGACAAAACAATATGGAGAATCTCTCTCAGGTAATTTGAAAGACCGACAGGAACCCCGGCCTTTTTGAAAATAGCAGAAAGAATATCAGAACCTGAAAAACGGTCTGAATCTATCCAAATAATGTTTTTTTCCGATATTTCATTTAGTATCTCGTCACAAGTTCCTTTATTAATTTCAACTATGATACCGTTTTTAAGTATTTTAGTTACCTCCCTGTACCTGAACCTTGTTACTCCGTTTTCAGTTCTGGCATTCAACTGAAGATCAAGGATTTGATTAACAAGCACATATATTGAGGTCTGGCGGAGGGGAAATCCCATAGTGATATTAACATCAATCACACTTTCGGGAAGACTCGTAAGTGCAGGGACCAGAAGATTTTCATCAGCAAGAACAACTGCAGTCTGATGAGCATTTTCAGCAGTCAGTCCATCAAGATTCCCTATCAGTTCCGGAAGTAATTTCACCTGAGCAATGTCTGATGATGTATTTATGATGCGTCTTAACGGTTTTTTTGATCCTGAAGAAAGTAATGTATCGTAACTCCAGCTGGCAGGCATATCATTACCAAATATTTTCAGATTATCCCTGAGAAAATATCCGGCCGAATTAATGTTCTTTTCTTCTATTATATATGAATTATCATAATCCCAGTAGAATTTTGCCCTCCCCTCTTCCTTTAATCTCTTCATCAGTTTTTTCTCACAATTATTAAGCGCATTGAAACCTGCGAAATGCAGCATTGACCACTTAATCCCCTTTGTGTCAGTTTCTTTCAGGCGCTCAACAACCTCTCTGAATATCATCCCTTCATAAGCCATGTGTTTTTCCTTCAGAACTTTCCTGAATTCAGTATAGATATCATTCAAATTATTCCATAAACCTATAAAAGAAGATTTCTCTCTTGTAAGTTTTCCGATATCTGCATTTGTCCAAAACCGTTTAACTATTTCTGCCTGTTCCTTAGTAAGCCCTCCGAATTGTTCATCTATCATTCTTAAATCCCGGACATTGCTGAAAAGCCTGGAAGCATCGACAAGAAATTTATCTGCATCATCAAAATCATTCAGGAGCATATCTCCCCAGAAATAGAAATCATCAAAACTCTCATTGTTATTTCTGATCTTACGATATACCTTGAAAAGCTCAAATAGAAGTACCTCATTTCCTGCTGGCTGCAGTTCTGATAATGAATAAAACAGATCGTTTATTGTCATTGTCGCCGGTGCCCATACCGGTTTATCAATCAATCCTGCAAGATATTTCCTGAAAAACAGTCCTGCCCTCCTGTTGGGGAATACAATACAATGTTCATTCAGTTGTTCACAGTAATTGTTGTAAAGTGATTCAGCTATCTGTTGCAGAAAATATTTCATATTAATTCATTGCTTGTTGATATAATCTTCCCTGCCATGTATCAAGTTCTTCAAGTCGCTTTTCTATCATTATACCGACTTGTTCGGCTCTTATATTTCCCCAGGGAATATGAGCAAGAAATCGCGGTGGAGCCTCCCCGGTAAATCTTTCCACAACAATTTTCGGATTCAGCAATTCGAGGAATTCAATAATAAAACTGATGTAATCCTTCAATGAGAACAAAATAAAATCATCCGGGTTCTCGATGAATTCCGATTCCATAACAGTATCTTTCATTATCTGCAACTGATGGAATTTAACTGTAGTCAAGGGAATCTCAGATAAGATCCCTGCTTCGGCAAGCATTTCAGTGCGTGATTCTCCGGGCAGTCCAAAAATCAGATGCGCACCTGTTTTAATTCCTGCTCCTGCAGTTTTTCCAATAATATCAACTGCATTTTCAAATGTATGGCAGCGGTTTATTCTCTTCAGTGTCTTATTGTAACATGATTCTATACCATATTCGACAACTATATGATAATTCCGTGACAGATCTTTCAGGTAATCAAGTTTGATCTCATCCATACAATCAGGTCTGGTTCCGATAACAAGACCTATCACACCGGGATAATTCAAAGCTTCCTCATATTTCTCCTTAAGTGTTGTAAGTGGAGCATAAGTATTGGAAAATGCCTGGAAATAAGCAAGGTATGAACAAGCCTTTCGGTATCGCCACTTATGAAAATCAATTCCTTCCCTTATTTGTTCGGTAATTGATTTTTCAGGTTTACAGTATCCCGGATTAAAAGCATCATTATTGCAATATGTACATCCGCCAGTACCTTTGGTCCCATCACGGTTTGGACACGTAAAACCTGCATCGATTGATAATTTCTGTATCCTTGATCCGAACAGTCTCCTAAAATACTCAGAACAGGCATTGAACCTTCTTGAGTGCCCCCATTGATATACCTGAGTAATATTTGAAGCAGATGACATTATACAGTAATTATTTTATTCTGATCGGGGTACCATATATAGGAATCTATATTATCATATCCCATTTTCATTAGCAGATCTCTGTATTCCCTGAGCTGAGTCAAGTAATATGAATTTTCTTCTCCAAACTTAAAATCGATAAGGATAGTCCTGCCGTTTTTTAGGATGATCCTGTCAGGCCTCCTGCTCCTACCTGAAGGCAGAAGTATTTCAGCTTCTCTCATTACCTGATTTCCCGGCTCAAACCACTCTGAAACAAGCGGAATAGACATAAGGGATAATATCTTTTCTTCAAACATTGCAGATTCTGATGCAGAAATTTTACCTTCAAGAACCATATTTCTGATAACCAATGGAATATCTGCCTTATTGTCAATGCCCTCAAAAACCTCATGCATCAGTTTACCATAATTTATTCTCTGCCTGATCTCTTCCCTGATGAAAAAGAAATAGTTTTCTCCGTGCAACTTAAGCTTTAGCGAATCAGGTTTCCTGCTGACCTTGTAATTATTCAATATTATTTCATTTTTTACTCTTGTCTGTCCGCTTCTGAAGGGTATATTCCCAAGTTCAAATACAAGTTTTTCCTTGTCATAAAAATCCCTGAGTATAATTCCTTTTTCTCCTGCCGGATTCTCATCACTTGTTACAGCATTCCTGACAATATCGGCAATGGTTGTTTGTGATCTTTGCTGCTTACCTGGCAGAAATCCGTAAATAGCATCAGTTGCCCTCGTCATTGCTACATACAAAAGATTCAGGTTATCAAGGTAAGATGAGCTTTTTTCCCAATAAAAATCTTCAGCAAAATAAGTATCGGCAAGAGCTCTTGAGTATCTGACCGGAACCAGTCCCAGATCATTGAATGGCTGCGTTTCTGGTCTTATCCACAAAACAGGTTGTTTAAAGCCGCTATGATCAAGTTCCCAGGATAAAAATGGAAGAATTACAATTTTAAACTCCAGACCTTTTGATTTATGTATTGTGAA
This sequence comes from Bacteroidales bacterium, assembly GCA_035414025.1. Taxonomy (GTDB): domain Bacteria; phylum Bacteroidota; class Bacteroidia; order Bacteroidales; family VadinHA17; genus LD21. Next base: position 28,511 of record DAONXX010000003.1, read on the forward strand.
TACACTTGCGGCATTTTGGTTATCTGGCAATGTTACCGATTTTGAGCTTCCTGTTACCTCCCACCATTCCAGAAATGAGTCAAAATCAGTTGTTTTGCTTTTTGGAAAATTGATTATCTGGTCCTGGAAAGTATTAAGATATGCAACATTAAATGTGCTTTCGCCAAGATCAAAATGCTGAATTATGTTTTCAACAGCTTCAAATAAAGTAACATATCGTGTTTTGTCAAGAAATTCCGCAGTTCCTTCAGGATAAGCGGCTGATTGCTCTTCTGTAAGATTTTCCCTGTATAAGGGAACTGAGTCAGCATTTTTTTCAGCTTTTGCAAGCATAAAGAACCTTAACATCTCAGCCTTTGCAAGCATGTTATCAGGTTCGCTCAACACCTTAATTACAGCCACTATAAAATTTATTACATGGGAATTGGAAAGAGTAAGTGAATCATTAGATACAACATTATAATTGTATCTGGTCTTATTCTCAGGTGAAGCGTTGCCGGCGTATTCAACCATTCTTCTAACTACAGCTTCTCCTTCTTTCCGTTCCCTTACAAGAATGCCGATATCTGAGGCACTGTACCCATTCTGCTGAAATTTTTCTATTACTTCAGGCAACTTTTCCAGCACTATATCCTTGAATTTTAATTTCTTATTCTCTTCCTTTTCTGAATTATTACCATTGTAATACTCATCATCTATAAATTCAAGTTTTACATAACCGCCACTTCCTTTACGGGGATCATCCTGAACAGCCTCAGCATAAAGGTCCGTAAAACTAAACTTAAGCTGATCGGCAGGAAATGACTTCTGCATCTGGGCCGGTATAAGTGAAAACAGTGAATTGTTGAATCTGATTATCTCAGACCGGCTCCTCCAGTTTGTTGTAAGAGGCTTGCTGATAATTCTTTTCTGATCTGCACTTTCATCCTTCATCCTCCCAAGAATTTGCCAGTCACTGTTGCGCCACCTGTAAATAGACTGTTTAATGTCTCCAACAACAAGGTTGTCATTTCCTTCAGCCATACTATTTTCTATAAGCGGAGCAAAATTTCTCCACTGGAGGGTTGATGTATCCTGAAATTCATCAATCATGTAGTTTTCGTAACGGTTTCCGATCTTCTCATATATAAAAGGAGCCTGATCCTCTCTTGTAATATGACTCAGCACCTCTCCTGCATCTGAAAGTATAAAGCTGTTTTCCGAGTTTGCTGTCAGACGAACTTCATTAAGTACATCCGAAAGAATGCCAAGGGTATAAATATTTGATTTTATGCTTTTGGCGGTAAGATAAATAGCCCTGTTATGATTATCGAATGCTATTGCAGCCTTCAAAGTTTCCTCAAGTCCATCTTTTATTGCATTCAGCAACTGAGGAGCAGGGGAGCCCGTTGACCACCTCGGCGGATCCTTAAGAATTTCAAGAACGGCACTTCCCGGAGGAGCAGCACTTCCGGCTTTAAGATTCCTTATATATGCAGGTATTCCCTTACCCTTTTGAAAGAACATGTCATCAGTAAGAACATGCTCTGTAAATATTCTATCGCATTCCTTTCCAAAATCAATGAGACTTTGCTCAAAGTTTTCTATTAAGGATGAAAGATTTCTTATATATCCCAGAAGGTATTGTTTATTCCTGAGTTTGTCTATCTCAGCTTCCGAGAGTATTTTGAATTTCTCCCTGAAAAGTTCATCTGATAATCTGATTATCCCATTCTTCAGGTTCCAGCTCCTCTCCTGGTCAAGATTCTCAATTACATAATCCTTGAGCCAGCTTTGCAATTCCTGATCATCAGCAGATGAAGCTATCATGTTATCTACCGCCGTAGAAAGTATCATTGTGTGATCGAGTGCAATATTAAATCCGGAATGCAGTCCGACCTCCCGCGCAAAAGACCGGAGTATTTTCTGGAAAAAAGCATCAATAGTGCACACTGAGAATCTGGAGAAATCGTGTAGTATATTAAAGAGAATCTGCTCAGCTTCCTTTCTGATAAGATCTTCATTTTTACCGGTTTCCTTCATCAGTTCCGCCAGGTATTCCGATCTCTTCCCGCTTGCAAGGGCATGAAGTTGATCAAGTATCCTGCCTTTCATCTCAGCTGTTGCCTTATTCGTAAAAGTAACTGCAAGGATCTTCCTGTAGTTATTCTTTGATCTGAAAAGATGTGAAAGATATATTCCGGCCAGCCTGAAAGTCTTTCCGGAACCTGCTGAAGCGCTATATATGGTAAGAGTACCTGTTCTCATGCCGGACTAAAGTTAATGTTTTTCGATATCTTTGCCCAATGAAACAGCGGGTTGTAATAGGACTATCAGGGGGAGTGGATTCAAGTGTCGCAGCATTTATCCTGAAAGAACAGGGCTATGATGTTGCAGGTCTTTTTATGAAGAACTGGCACGATACTACAGGATTGATCCAGAGCGAATGTCATTGGGAAGATGATCTCATGTTTGCTGAAATGGTGGCAAAAAAACTCGGTATACCATTTTATCAGGTTGATCTTAGTGAACAGTATAGGGAGCGGGTTGTTGATTATATGTTTGCAGAGTATGAAAAGGGCAGGACACCAAATCCTGATGTGCTATGCAATAAAGAGATCAAGTTTGACTGCTTTGCCCGGGAGGCAAGAAAACTAGGAGGAGACTTTGTTGCGACTGGTCACTATTGCAGAAAAGATAATATAGAAAAAGACGGAAAGACATTATACAGATTGCTTACAGGGATCGATGAAAATAAGGATCAGAGTTATTTCCTTTGTCAGATCAGTCAGGACCAGCTTGCCAATTCCCTGTTCCCAATCGGGAATCTTACAAAGCCTGAGGTGCGTGCAATAGCTGATAAAACCGGACTTGCTACTGCGCGCAGGAAAGATTCACAGGGGATATGTTTTATAGGGAAAATACACCTGCCCACATTTTTACAGCAAAAACTTAAGGTAAAAGAAGGAAAGATAATTGAAATACCCTCAGAGAGCAGTTTCAAAACTTGGGATGAAGGTTTTCCAGATGATAATATCTCAGAAAGCATACTGCTGGAAATGACTGATAACCATTATTTTGGAAATATCGATGGAAAGATTGCTGGAACACACAATGGTGTACATTTCTTCACAATAGGACAGCGAAAAGGCATCAATCTGGGAGGATATAAAGAGGCCCTTTTCGTGATTGGGATTGATATAGAAAGGAATATACTATATGTAGGGGAAGGTCAATCGCATCCAGGACTATACAGGAAAGGATTGTTAATAAGAGGTGAAGAGATACACTGGATCAGGCCGGATTTTGAGATGAAACCCGGTGACAGCCGTGAATATCTTGTCAGAATAAGATACAGACAGCCTTTGCAGAAAGCAAAGCTTTACAGGATCAGCCAGGGTATTGCAATAATTTTCAATAAGGCCCAGAGAAGTATCTCTCCCGGGCAGTTTGCAGCGTGGTATGAAGGTGATGAAGTGATCGGATCAGGGGTCATAAGCCGATAGAACGGTGCAATGACCCATGACGATGGCATAAGACCAGCACAATGCAGGGCAGATAGCAAGGGAGCTAATAGTTTATCTACGCTAATTGCAAGATTTACGGGAAAAACCGGAAACCAGAGAAGGAGAAGAAGCTTGAACTACAGCAGGAGAAAAGAATTATGACAATCGGTTCTTGTAATCCTTATAACCGAATTTCTTTATTAGCCTGAATTTGTTGTCAGATGTCCACATGCCTATTGATGGATGACTGACTCCGTTAAACATTGTTGTCTTGACCATTGTATAGTGTATCATATCAAGAAAGACTATCCTGTCTCCCGGCACCAGTTCATGATCAAAGGCCCAGTCTCCCATAAAATCACCGGAAAGACAGGAGTTTCCTCCCAGCCTGTAAACCGGTTTACCTTTAACCGGATCAGTAGCATTTAATACTTTTGGCTTGTAGGGCATTTCAAGACAATCGGGCATGTGAGCAGTGAAGGAAACATCAAGGATGGCTGTGCTGACACCATCGTTAACAATTATATCTTCAACAGTTGAAACAAGTTCACCTGTTTCCCAGGCAAAAGCGCTTCCCGGTTCAAGGATAACATGCAAATTTGTTCTCTTTTTAAAATCCCTCAAAAGATTGATAAGGTGTTCAGTATCATAATCTTTTCCGGTTATAAGATGACCTCCGCCCATATTGATCCACTTAAGCCTGGGAAAAAGATGACCGAAATCAGATTCAACAACCTGAAGGATCTTTTCAAGAGCATACGAGTCAGATTCAAACAAAACATGAAAATGAAGACCTTCAATCCCTTCTGGTAATCCTTTCTTAAGATCCTCGGCCGTTATGCCCAGTCTCGATCCGGGAGAACATGGATTATAAAGACTTTGACTTATCTCAGAGAACTGGGGGTTGATCCTTAATCCAGACGATATTTTCCTTCCTGCACGTTTTAAGATGTCAAAATATTTTTCATACTGATAAAGGGAATTAAAGGTAATATGAGAACTGTACTTCATTACAGCACTGAACTCGTCTTCCTTAAATACGGGTGAATATGTATGAGCAAGTGATCCGATTTCTTCAAAACAAAGCCGGGCCTCATTCACGGAACTGGCTGAAGCACCGGAGAAGTATTCCCTGAATATGTCAAACACCCCCCACATTGCAAATCCCTTGAATGCCAGAATAATCTCAATCCCGGCATCATCGGCTGTTTTACGTATCTTTTCAAGGTTCTTCCTGAATCTGGCTTCATCAATCACATAACAGGGAGAAGGCAGTGTGTCGTATTTTATGCTCAATTTAGTCTGGATATACAGGTTATAATTGAATCATGTGCAAGTGGGTATTTACATGTGTCGAACCACTATACCATTTTAAGCTTTACACCTTTCAAAGTTCCAGGTCAACATCATGCAGTTCTACCCAGGGCAAGCCTAACAGATTGAGCTGTTCCATAAAAGGATCCGGATCAAACTCCTCAACATTGAACACTCCCGGCTTCTTCCATATACCTTTCAGGTACATCATAGCTCCTATACATGCCGGCACTCCTGTTGTATAGCTTACAGCCTGAGTACCTGTCTCGGCATACGCTACCTCATGGCTGCAGTTATTATATATATAATATGTCTTTTCCTTTCCATTCTTCAGACCTCTTATTCTGCACCCGATCGAGGTCCAGCCCGTATAATTAGCTCCAAGGTCGCCCGGATCAGGAAGCACAGCCTTAAGGAACTTAATAGGCACTATCTCGTATCCATCGAACATAACCGGCTCAATACCAGCCATTCCGATATTCTGTATCACTCTCAGATGTGTAAGATACTCTTCACCGAATGTCATCCAGAACCTGGCACGTTTTATTGTCGGGAAGTTCTTAACAAGAGACTCAAGTTCTTCATGATAGATCAGATATGATTCTCTTGGGCCAATTCCGGGATAATTCAGAGTTTTATGTATCTCATGAGGTTTTGTGTAAATCCATTTTCCGTTTTCCCAGTATTTCCCCTTTTGAGTCACTTCACGTATATTGATCTCAGGATTGAAATTAGTTGCAAATGGTTTTCCATGATCACCGGCATTACAATCGACAATATCAAGATAGTGAATTTCATCAAAATGATGCTTGGCTGCATAGGCAGTAAATATCGATGTCACTCCCGGATCAAACCCGCAACCAAGTATAGCTGTAATACCGGCTTTCTCATATCTTTCCTTGTAAGCCCACTGCCAGCTGTATTCAAATTTTGCCTCATCCAGTGGCTCATAGTTTGCAGTATCAAGGTATGAAACGCCTGTTTCGAGACAGGCATCCATTATATTAAGATCCTGATAAGGCAGAGCAACATTCACAACGATATCCGGTTTAAACGATCGTATAAGCCTTACAAGTTCAGGTACATTATCAGCATCGATCTGAGCAGTCCTGACCCTGTCTTTCCCTGCTTTCATTGCTATTGAATCGCATTTTGATTTTGTCCTGCTTGCCAGCATTATCTCTTTGAAAACCTCAGGCAATGAGGCCATTTTATGAATCACAACGGTTCCCACACCGCCAGCTCCGATTACCAGTACTCTTCCCATAATAGTGTTATAAAGCTTATTACGTTAAATTAATTAAAATTATGAACCAAGTTCGGATCAAGTTGATTTCTTCAAATATAATACATAAAAATGAGCTTCCAACTGATTTTTCTTATTCGCTGCTCTGCCAAATACTTTACAGACTGCAGGATTAAAGATTTTCTAATATCTTTGCATTTCCCAGGTTACAAGCATGAGACTTATTAATCCACTGGTAATTCTGAGGATCATCAGCACAATCCTCTTCATAGTTGCACTATTATTTCTTTTATGCCTGCCCGTGGCATTTATTTATAATGAATCTCCTTTACCTTTTATCTGGCCCTCTCTTATCTCGGCCACTATGGCTACATTTCTGTTTGTAGTAACAAAAAATGCCAGTGTGAAAAAGATAACAAGCCGGGAAGGTTTCCTGTCTGTGTCCCTGTCATGGATGTTGCTGGCTACCATGGGAACCCTGCCATTCGTATTTAGCGGTTCTGTTAATTCATTCGTTGATGCTTTTTTTGAATCCGCATCAGGCTTCACAACTACAGGCTCCACAATATTTAATAATTTGGAGATACTACCACACACTATCCTGTTCTGGAGAAGCCTGACACACTGGGTAGGAGGACTGGGGATAATAGTTTTTGTAATAATCATACTCCCTTCCCTCAAAATAACTGCACAGCAATTATTCAGTATGGAATCTTCCCTGAAAGAGAAAATAATGCCAAAGACAAAAGCAATAGGGCTTCGTCTTCTCTTTATATACCTGGGACTTACAATTATTCAAATTGTTTTGCTGAGCCTGGGTGACATGAATCTGTTCGACAGTATCTGCCATGCTTTTTCAACAGTTGCTACAGGAGGTTTTTCTACAAAAAACACCAGCTTATCAGCATTTTCAGCCTACTCACAATATATAGTTGCTTTATTCATGTTCCTGTCAGGCGTAAGTTTTGTAATTTATTATTATCTGATCAAATTCAAATTCAGGAAAGTCCTTAATAATGAAGAATTGTGGTTTTATGCAGCTGTTATTATCATTTCAGGTCTTATTGTTTCCGGAATTCTTTCAACAAAAACCTCTAAATCCCTGGAAACGGCTTTCAGACATGGTTTCTTTCAGGTTATATCAATAATAACAACGACAGGATTCATAACAGACGATTATCTTTACTGGCCACATGCAGCCGGGATTATCATCTTTCTCCTTCTGTTTTCCGGAGCGAGCACCGGTTCTACAACAGGAGGAATAAAAATGGCAAGGCACCTGGTTTTGCTTAAAAATGTCAATGGAATTTTCAGAAAACTAATCCATCCGAATTCATTTAACCAGATAAAACTGAACGGTAAACCCATCTCCGAAAAAACGAATATATCGATTATCTCATTCGTTATTCTTTATCTTTTTATTTTTATAGTAGGTACTATTCTGATAACATTTGCAGGATCTGATCTGTTATCTTCAGCCAGTGCAACAATAGCCTCTCTCGGAAATACCGGTCCCGGCTTCGGTACGGTAGGCCCAATGTTCAATTATTCCCACATGAATGGATTCAGCAAAATTACCTTAAGCTTCCTGATGATAATAGGAAGGCTTGAGATCACTACTCTTTTCATCCTGTTCGGAAGATCATTCTGGAGCTTATAAGAGGAAATTACCGGATCAGTGAGGGAATGATGAAAAATGCTTTCTGACTTCTGCGAGAATTTCAGGAGTTCCAACATTTGCCCAGTAACCATTGTCATCACGGAATGTGAATATTTTATGATCAGCGGCAAGCTGAAGATAAAGTGATGTCATTGTGTAAATACCCTCAGTCATGTATCTGAAAATTTCAGGCTCTATAATATGCATACTGGAGAAAGCTATTTCGATCAGGTTTTCATCAGCACTGCCGCTAATTATTCTCTCGCCGGTTGATTTGTTGCACCAGCCTTTCAATAATCCCTTTTCATCTACAAGTAAAAATCTAAGTCCCTCACGTTGCCGCACTGCAAGGGTGGCAAGACCTTTCTTCTGGTAATGATAATTGAGTAATAATTTCAGATCGAAGTCAGTTATAATGTCAGCGTTATAAAGCAAAAAGGGATCTGTGCCAAAAAAATGCCTTGCCTTGAATAATCCTCCGCCAGTCTCCAGAAGCTTCTCACGTTCATCGGAGACAGTAATTCTGAATCCGTCTTTTTTCATTCTTTCAATCTCATTCTCAACAAGATCTGCAAAATGATGCACATTTATTATTATATCATCAAATCCTGCAGAAGAACATTTTTCAACGGCTCTCCGGAGAAGACTCTTCCCATTAATGTCTAAAAGGACCTTGGGCATTTTTCGGGATAAATCTCCAAGCCTTGTACCTTTTCCTGCTGCCATTATCATTGCTTTCATATTATTCCCTGATTAATCCTGTAGAAAGATCTCGATAGATTTTTGAATCCGTTATTGACCTTATTGTTTTATACAATTCAGGCAGAACAAGATGGTTTTCTGCCTCATTAATGATTTCCAGCAATAATCCCACCCCCGGTACAATACTTTCGGTAAAAGTCGGCTTATGCTCATACAGGCCCCTGAAGCCAAAAGCACCAAGCGCCTGCATAAGACGGATCATGCAGAAGCCATTGTAATATTTTCTGAACATGTCAGGATCCCCTGCTGTAGATGAACAAAAATTCTTAATATAATACTGCAGGAATGACTCCCTTTCAGCTGTCTTCATCTGAATTTTAGCATCGTACAATAATGAAGCCAGATCATACTGAGCCGCCCCCCTCCTTCCACCCTGATAATCAATAAACCAGGGTTCTCCATTAACTACCATTATATTAGCAGTCTGGAAATCACGATACAGGAAAAAATTTTGTTCCGGAACAAGAAGGTAATCAGCAAGGGAGATGAAGTCCTGTTCAAGAAGCTGCTCGTTGAAAGGAACTGCTAATAACTTAAGAAACAAATACTTAAAATAATTCATGTCCCAAACCATCGACTGCCTGTCAAAGCTCTTGTGAGGATAACACAATTCCAGATCCAGACCTTTAATTCCTCTTGTCTGGAACAGAAGAAGAGAATCCAACACTTTATGATACAAATGTTTTGTTTCCTCATCAAATAGTTCCCTGGTCTGCTTACTTTTAAGCCAGGTATAAAGATTTATATCCCCGAGATCCTGCTGAAAATAAATGTTTTCATCACGGAGATATCCAAAAACTTCAGGTACTTTCAATCCAGCCATCCTGAAATGCCTTGTAAAACCAACAAAGGCATCATTCTCTTCACGGACAGGATTATAGGTACCAATAACACTATCTTTAGCTGACTTTATCCTGAAATACTGCCTATCGGATCCGGACCTGGGCAATAAAGCAATTTCAACATCGGTATTTCCAAAAAACTTATAATAACATTTCTTTATGAGACCTTGCACATCTATCATTTTCATGAAATATATGTGTAAAAATAACAATTTAACCAGTCTGCAGGTCAGCCGGAAAAAATTCTTACTTTTAAACCCGAATTGCAAATCATTCATGTAATGTTTTCAAGAAAACCAGTTACTTTACTTCTTTATCTTACAATATGCCAGTTTGTGGCAAATTCCCAAACAATTGATCCTCCTTTTCTTAAGTATCTCCATCATCCCTGGGTTGATTCTGTAATCAACACTCTTACAACCGATCAGAAAATTGCCCAGTCAATATGGATAGCTGCATGGTCAAACAAGGATTCTTCACATATTAACTCAGTATCTGAAACAATCAATAAATATGGGATCGGGGGGCTTATTTTCTTTCAGGGAAGTCCTGAAAAACAGGCACTCCTTATTAATCATTATCAAAAAATCTCGAAAGTGCCTCTGATAACTGCTATGGATGCAGAATGGGGTGTTGGAATGAGACTTGATAAAGCAGAGAAGTTTCCATTTCAGCTCACACTTGGTGCAATCAGGAACGATTCCCTCATTTACCAGTTCGGCGAAAAAGTAGCGGAACAATGCAGACGAACCGGCATAAACATCAACCTTGCTCCTGTAGCTGACATAAACAACAATCCTGATAATCCTGTTATCAATTACCGGTCATTTGGGGAAAACAGGGAAAATGTTGCTTCCAAGGCTGTCATTTACATGAAAGCTCTCCAGGATAATGGCATAATGGCTACAGTGAAGCATTTTCCGGGTCACGGAGATACAGATGTAGATTCACATTCCGATCTGCCTGTAATAAAACAATCAAGGGAACGACTCGATACTCTTGAATTATATCCATTCAGAAAACTTATAGATGAAGGGGCAGGGATAATAATGACGGCCCATCTTAACCTTCCATCACTCGATAGCACTGTAAACATGCCTGCTTCCCTTTCACAGCTGATAATTAAGAACATACTTAAAGATCAGCTTGGATTCCGGGGTCTGGTAATGACGGATGCAATGAACATGCAGGGTGTAACAAGGTATTTCAAACCCGGAGAAGCTGAAGCACTGGCATTCAGGGCTGGCAATGATATAATCGAATATGTATCTGATATTGAAGCCACACTGTCAGAAATTAATAATGACCTGAAACTAAAAAGGATCTCAGGGGAAGAAATAGATCAGAAATGCCGGAAGATACTGGCTTTAAAATACTGGGCCCGGCTCAATAATCCTCAGATCATTGATACAGCAAATATCACAGAAGAGATTAATTCAGGGAAGATAAGAGCACTCATACATGATCTCTATGCAAGTTCTTTTACACTTCTAAGGAATGAACAAAATATTATTCCTGTAAAAAACCTCGGGGACATTAAAATAGCGACTGTTGCCGTGAATAAGGTTCAAGCCACTGTATTTCAAAATAGGATCTCAAAATACAAGAACTCAGATAATTATTTCATTGATCCGCAGAAAAAGAATGAGATTAATGAGCTGATTAACAGACTGGCAGATTACGACCTTGTTATAACAGGCATTTATGGAACCGATCAGAGGCCCGGTAGAAATTTTGGCCTTACTCCGGAGCTTGAAAACCTGCTGGAGAATCTTGTTATGAAAACCAATTGCGTTATTACCTGGTTCGGTAATCCCTACGCGCTGAACAAACTTGAATGCCTTAAGAATGCCGGTGGACTTATTCTCACTTACCAGGAGAATAAATATACTGAAGATCTTGCAGCTCAGCTGATATTTGGAGCGATTGGTGCCAAAGGGTCACTACCGGTTACAATTAATGAGACCTGGCCTTATGACTACGGTCTGATTACACCTGGTAACATAAGATTGCAATATGGCTTGCCTGAGAATGCCGGTTTGTCATCTGATTTTCTAAACGAAAAGATTGATTCTATAATAAATATAGGATTGAATTCAAAAGCTTTCCCGGGATGTGAAGTGATGGCTTCAAGAAAGGGTATTGTTATTTTGCACCATACATATGGATTCCATACCTATGACAGTACAATAAGTGTAAGTGAAAATGACCTTTATGATCTGGCTTCATTAACAAAGATAGCTGCCACTACGGGTGGACTGATGTTGCTGAACAGCGAAGGCATTTTTAACCCGGAAGGTACTTTGGAACAATATCTGCCTTACTTTAGAAATTCAGATAAAGCTAAGCTTAAAATGACAGAGATCCTTGCTCATCAGGCAGGATTGGCAGCCTGGATACCCTTCTGGCAGGCTACAATAAAAAAAAACGGAAAATATAAAAAGCGCCTGTACAGCACTTCGTTTTCGGAGAAATATCCCCTTAAAGTTGCTTCTGACATCTATATCAGGAAGGGTTATAGCAAGAAGGTAATCAAGACCATAAAAAACTCTTCACTCGGGGAAAATAAGTACCTCTACTCTGATCTCGGGTTTATTCTCTCTCCCTGCATAATTGAAACTCTTTGCGGTGAGAAATGGTACGATTATATAACAAATAACATATACAGAAAATTGGGCGCTGACGATATATGCTTTAATCCATATCTTAAATACCCTCCTGACAGAATAATCCCCACGGAATACGATTCTATTTTCCGCAGACAGTTATTGCATGGAACAGTGCATGACGAAGGCGCTGCTCTGCTTGGAGGAATTTCGGGTCATGCAGGACTTTTTGCAACCGGAAACGATCTGATGAAGTTAATTGAGATGTACAGGAGAATGGGATCCTATGGCGGAGAACAAATTATCGATCAGGATGTGATAAGGAAGTATACAAGTGTTCAGTTCCCTGAAAATGGCAACAGAAGAGGTCTCGGTTTTGATAAACCCCTGCTTAATAATCATAAGATTCTGCCTGAGAACAGTAATACTGCCATAAGTGCATCAATGTCAAGCTTTGGCCATACAGGATACACAGGAACTTATGTATGGGTAGATCCTGAATTTGAACTAAGTTATATCTTTCTGAGTAACAGGGTAAATCCGACAAGGAACAATAATCTTATAACAGAATTGAATATCCGTACGAATATTCTTCAGGTTTTATATGATTCGCTTGAGAAATAAGTCTCAGTCTCTGTTTATAAACGCCCTTTTTTACGATATTTTTTCGACATCCTGTCCTCCGGATACTTCACAGAGAAATCTGCCCAGTATTCAGCAATAGAACTCTTTATTTCCTTACGTAGTATCCAGAGGCCTATGAGGTTTGGCACAGTCATGAATGCAATAGTGATATATGAAAGCGACCATACTATTGTGGTATCAGTAAATGACGCAATGAAGAATGCTGCAACATAAACCACCCTGTAGTAGATCACATATTTCGGACCGACAAGGTATGTCAGCGCACGGTCACCATAATAGGCCCATGAGATGGCTGTTGAGAAAGCAAAAAGAAGTATGCCGATTGAGACTATATATCTACCCATTTTCCCCAGAATACTTCTTTCAAAAGCTATAGTTGTCAGAGGAGCACTGTGCATCAATGATTTTCCAACCACATTTAAAGAAGCTGACTGAGGTTGCCATTTTCCTTCAATGACATCAATTTTGCCGGAAAAAAGATCCCTGTTATCATAAAATGCAAAATCTTCGGCGATTGATCTTGAACAGACCAGGGAGACCGGTGTCATCATCTTGCCATGTTCAATTTCCAGCTGCCCGCTGAATAATGGCAATGCCTTTCCGTTCCTGATAAAATCCACTACCATTTGTTTTTGATCCGGAATATTTTCATCATATACCTGATCGAGAAAAATCATATCCGCACTCTGGAACTTATTCTCTATTTTTTCAGTCCAGACACCAGATGCAAGAATTGTCAATCCGGTCAGCATACAGATAATTATCGTGTCAATAAAAGGTTCAAGTATGGCAACCATTCCTTCCGAGACAGGTTCAGACGCCCTTGCAGACGAATGAGCTATCGGGGCAGATCCCTGTCCGGATTCATTTGAAAAGAGCCCCCTGCTAACACCCCTGTTAATTGCAAAAGCAACAGAGGCTCCCATAAAACCTCCAACAGCTGCTGTTCCTGTAAAAACAGTTGATACAATTGAGATAAGGGATGGGATGATGTTTTCATAATTGGTGATTATCACGAATATAGCCCCAAAGAAGTAAAAAATTGCCATTCCCGGAATCAGCTTTTCCGTGACCTTGGCGATACGCTTTATACCCCCGATGATTATCAGAGCAAGAAGTACTGAGAGAATAGCTCCGGTAATAACATGTCTGACACCGAATGTTGTAAAAATAGAATTCGAAATACTGTTTATCTGAGGCAAACTACCTGTACCAAAAGATGAAAGAACTGTTGCTGCAGCAAAAAAAGCACCAATGACTGCTCCTGTCTTTATGACCTTTCCACTCTTTGTAGTAATGTTCAATCTCTTTTTCATGTAATACATAGGGCCTCCGGAAACGCTTCCGTCAGGCAAAATATCACGGTATTTATGAGAAATAGCTACCTCTACAAGCTTAGTACACATACCTATGGCTGCTGTCATTAGCATCCAGAAAAGTGCAGCCGGACCTCCAAGATGGATGGCCAGAGCAACTCCTGCAATATTTCCCGTGCCTACAGTTCCCGATAATGCAGTAGCCAGAGCCTGAAAATGCGAAGTATCACCAACATCAAGATGGTGATCATACTTACCCCTAACAACATCAATTGCATGCCTGAAATACCTGAATTGGGGAAAACGCAAATAAAATGTGAAAAAGATTCCGGTCCCAAGAAGGAGTATCACGAACCATGGATGCCCTGCAATATAACCATCGAGCATCACAAGAAAATCATTTATCTTTTGCATAAGGAGATTTTTCAGGGTGATTATTACGCCTAAGGCAAATGTAATGATTTCCCAAAAAGGTCAAAATCTGATTCGGAATAAATGTCATTAACAGGAATTTACCGGTGTAGTAGCAAGAGAGTATAGATATTTGGATTTCAGATTAAATTTCTCCTCCCCTCTATCTGCCTTTGTAGTGCCCAGAACAAGACTCGAACTTGCACACCGTTGCCGGCACCAGCCCCTCAAGCTGGCGTGTCTACCAATTTCACCATCTGGGCGAATAAAGAGTTAACGGCATAAAGACTCAACTCAATGGCCGTAAACTATAATATTCAGCTATGAAAAGAACTTACCTTATTTTGCCAAAAATTACTACACTGCGCCTTTGGCCCTTTGCGCATTAATCGTGCCCAGAACAGGACTCGAACCTGCACATCATTGCTGACACTAGTCCCTGAAACTAGCGCGTCTACCAATTTCGCCATCTGGGCATATAACTCAGAGCTCAGGGAAAAAATTCTGCTATATGCTCTGCGCTCTTTATGCGGGAACAAAAATAACAAAAAAATAATAAACAAATAATCGGGTATTACATAAAAGTATATTTTTGCAGACTGATTGAAAGAATATGTATATAGAATCCCCGGTTCAATATTGTCAGGACCTCCTGCCAGTGAGGTCTGGGCATCAGCCAGATCTTTGATTATGTAACAATTAAGTAAGCAACCTGTGTAAAATGCAGTTTTTTTATTAACTTAATAAGAAAATGAACTTCGTAAAAATCATGAAATTTGGCGGGACTTCAGTAGGTAGTCCCGAGAGGATGAAAGCCTTGATCCCTTTGATCACAGACGATGAAAGGAAAGTGGTAGTGCTTTCGGCAATGTCAGGAACTACAAATAGCCTTATTGAAATATCAGATCTTCTGTATTCAGGAAATACGGCAGGGGCTCTGAATAAAATTGAAGCCCTCAGTGAAAAATACCATAAAATTGTAACCCAGGTATATGAGACTGAAGCTTACAAAAAAAGCGGTATTGAATTGATAGACTCACATATGAAAGTTCTGACAAATATTGCTTCCAAATCCTTTACTAAACAGCTTGAGAAAACAGTTATTGCAGAAGGAGAACTAATGTCAACTGCACTTGTACATTTAATGCTACAAGAAAAAAACATAAAATCATGCCTGCTGCCTGCTCTGCATTACATGAGAATTGACAAGGACGGTGAACCCGATTATTTCTACATTGAAGAAAACCTGAAAAGAGAACTCCGGAAATGTAACTCAAAAAGCATAATAATCACCCAGGGATTCATCTGCCGCAATGCATATGGAGAAATTGATAACCTGAAGCGCGGTGGAAGTGATTACACAGCGTCAATTATCGGAGCAATACTGAAAGTTAAAGAGATACAGATCTGGACAGATATAAACGGTTTTCACAATAATGATCCCCGCTACGTTGAAAATACTCGTGTGATACGGGAACTTTCTTTTGATGAAGCAGCAGAACTCGCATATTTCGGCGCCAAGATATTACATCCGGCTAGCGTAATTCCGGCGAAAATAAACAAAATCCCCGTTCGGCTAAAGAATACATTGGAGCCTGAAGATGAGGGAACAGTTATAACTTCAAGCAGTAAGCCTACAGACTATAAGGCTGTTGCAGCAAAAGACGGAATATCAGTTATCAGGATCAGATCCTACAGGATGCTCATGGCTTATGGTTTCCTCAGAAAAGTGTTCGAGATCTTCGAGAACTACAAAACGCCCATTGATATGATCACCACATCCGAAGTATCGGTATCTCTTACAATTGATAATTCGCAATACCTTGATCAGATCGTAAAAGAACTGAAAGAACTCGGAACTGTTGAAATAGAAACAAACCAGAGTATTATCTGTGTTGTAGGTGATTTCCGGACTGAACGCCAGGGCTCTGCTCCTGAGATATTCAGAGCACTTAACTCGATCACGCTTAAAATGATCTCATACGGCGGAAGCAATAATAGCCTCTCATTGCTTATTGATACAAAAGATAAAATCAAGGCGCTTAAATTGCTCAGCAGAAATTTATTTCCCAAAAAAAATGATAAGTAAAGAAACTATTAGAAAATTCAGGGATCTGCCCACACCCTTTTATTATTATGATCTTAACGTCCTTGATTCTACTATCGGGATACTTAAAAAGGAATCTCAAAGTCTGGGAATAAAAATACATTACGCAGTTAAGGCAAATCCAAATCCACGTATACTAAAAAGAATCTGTTCACACGGCCTTGGTGCTGACTGTGTAAGCTGGAATGAAATTGCTGCTGCCATTGAAGCTGGAATCAAGCCTTCGGATGTTGTTTTTGCAGGTGTCGGAAAAAGCGATAAGGAAATAGAGTCTGCAATAAGAGCTGACATTTTCTGCTTCAACTGTGAATCGCTGTCCGAGCTTGAGGTAATAAATCAGTTTGCAGCCAGACAGAATAAAATTGTCAATATTGCTTTAAGGATCAATCCATTGATCGAGGCTCACACACATAAATACATAACAACCGGAATAGAGGAGAGTAAATTCGGTATAAACACATGGGAACTGGAAGAGGTACTCAGCAAACTAAAGGATTTCAAGAACCTGAAGCTTATCGGAATCCATTTTCATATAGGTTCCCAGATTACCAAAATGTCAGTCTTTCAGAGTCTTTTCGTCCGTATTAATGAGTTGCAGGATTGGTTTTCATCAAGGAATACCGAACTGAAAATAATAAATATTGGTGGCGGACTTGGGATTGACTACCAAAACCCTGATAATCAGCCAAAATTTGCTGAATATTTTACTCTTGTCAAGAAGCATATCAGGCTCAGGCCGGGTCAGGAGCTCCATTGCGAACCGGGAAGATCAGTAGTGGGACAGTGTGGTTCACTGATCTCAAAAGTGCTGTTCATAAAGGCCGGAAGCAAAACTCTTTTCGCTGTTCTGGATGCAGGAATGACAGATCTCATAAGACCGGCTCTTTATCAGGCCTACCATAAAATAGAAAATCTTACTTCAGAAGGTAAGATATTCAGATATGACGTTGTCGGTCCGATATGCGAATCGTCCGATACTTTCGGCAAAAATGTGGAGCTTCCCGAAACAAGAAGAGGCGATCTGATTGCAATTAGATCAGCCGGAGCATACGGTGAATCAATGGTTTCGAGATATAACCTGAGGGATCTGCCAGGAACTGTATTCTCGGATGAAATATAGACGAGGCAACATCTTTGAAACTGTTGCAACACAACTGAAATCCTGTTTAGGCAGGAATATTCAGGGAGATGCGTGTTATGGCATAACGAGTACTATCCTATTATAACTTAATGATACCCAGGAAATACAGAAATACCATTGCAATAGCAACCGGTGCAACGAATTTTACAATGAACATATAGGTAGGAAGAAGCGTACCTTTCAGTGCCCCATCATTTGTCAGCTCCTTTCTTATAAGATCTTTACTGAAGAACCATCCAATAAACAGTACTATAAAAAAACCTCCTGCCGGCAACATTATATTTGAGGTCAGAAACTCAAGAATACCAAAAACATTCTTCCCACCCACCTGAATAGCACTCAGTGCTCCAAATGAAAGTACAGTTAATAAGCCAAGAACCGACACAGAAAGAGATGCAGCAATTGTTGCTCTTTTTCTCAACATATGAAGTTCTTCAACAAGGTATGCAACTATTACTTCAAGAAGCGAGATTGTCGATGTAAGAGCAGCTATTGACAAAAGAAGAAAAAACAAAACCGCAAACACGGAACCAAAAGGCATTTTATCAAAAATCCCTGGCAAAACAATGAATGTCAAACCTGAGCCGGAAGCTGGTGAACCTCCAAGAGCAAACACAGCAGGAAATATTGCAATTCCCGAGAGAATCGCTACCGAAGTATCAGCAAGAGAAATCAATCCTGCTGAGGCCAAAAGATTTTCACTCTTCTTTATATATGATCCGTAGGTAATAAGAGTGCCCATACCCAGACTCAGTGAAAAGAAAGATTGCCCGAGTGCTTCAAGTATGGCTTTTGGAGTCATCTTGCTCATATCAGGACTAAAGAGGAACTGAAGACCTGCCTTTGCTCCCGGGAGGGTTAACGATCTAATACACAGCAAAATAAGTATAATAAACAGAAACGGCATCATGATCTTTGTGTACTTTTCAATACCTTCCTTCACTCCGGAAATAATTATGAAAGCTGTAAATCCCATGAATATCAGGAACCACATAATGGGGCGAAAGGAGCTTTTTAAAAATGTATCGAACATATTGCTTAGCTCAAGATCTGTCTTACCCAGCAAATTGCCTGTAAGAGACTGATAAAAATATTCAAGGGTCCATCCGGCAACTGTTGTATAGAAAGCCAGTATCATAAAGGCAGCTACAACACCCATCAGTCCTATAAGAAACCAGGGTTTGCCAGGAGCAAGCTTCCGGAAAGCACCGTAAGGATTCAACTGGGCACATCGTCCGATAATGAATTCGGAGGTCATTACCGGGATCCCGATAACAACAACGCAGATCAGGTAAACAAGAAGGAAAGCACCTCCTCCATTCTCTCCTGCGAGGTATGGGAAGCGCCAGATATTTCCAAGTCCTATTGCAGAACCTGCTACAGCTGCTACAACCGCAAATCTGTTAGAAAAAGAATCCCTCTCGCTTTTTACATTATTAGTCATGGGTTTATTACATTATATAATTTAGTTTGGGTACTCCAAACTGTTACTTTATCATTAAAATCTTGCAAGATAATAAACCTTATCCTGATCTTATGATATCTATTATGGAAAAATAAAAAAGGCTAATCTATATGCAGATACTGCAACATATTACGGTAAGCGGCACAGGCAGGCGATATCCGGAAGATCCGCATAATATAATAAGAAAGAAATTACCTCAGATAAACACAAGAGTGATACCTGGTTTTTAAAATATAACAAACATGTGATCCTGGGATAAAAACAGGCTCCTGGCCTGACAAGGGCAAGGAAACCTGAATAAATCCAATTCTGACAGGTTCAGTTATTCAGAGTCTATTTTACCCTGATACTCTTTCTGTACAACTCCTCCCAGTTCTCATCAGTTGGTAAAGCCGGAACTAAAATATGGGATGGCTTTCTTTCAAGTTTCCTTATGACATAAGATCTGTCGCGGGTTCTTTCTCCCTTAGCGCCTCCGAAATAATCGACATAAGCAATGAATCTGTTAATTTTGTGAGGGATAACCTCGGGTGTGCGTATCAGACCGATATCATAATCTTTAATATCATAGTTGTCATGATTTCGTTCCCATATATCGAGGTAATATACATAAGGATCCAGATGAGAAAAAACGACTGTTCCGTATTTATCTGTGAATCCTTCAGTTTCCATGTTTGTCTCATATTCCCAATCAGGTAAAGTGGGATAGAGTCTTACACTTGCATAGGGAACTATATAGTCATCGTAGTATTCGCGCACTTCAATCTCAAGAAGAGTTGGCACCATAACATCTATTATTATTGAAGCCACATCTGAATTTCCTGAAACGGAGTATGCCTTAAGCAGCACTTCGAAGGAGCCTGTTCCGGTAAAGACATGAACAGGATTACGTTCGTATGATATACATCCGTCACCAAAATCCCATTCATATTCAACAGCATTATGAGAGCGATTCGTAAAACAGACCGCCTCTCCCACTTCAGGATCAATTAGATCAACTTTAAAATCAGCTTCCGGAAATGATTCGCATGAAATTAACATTACCGGCAGTAAAAGAATAAGAAAGAATAACTTTTTCATGGCAGTAAGTATTTATACTAAAAAGATAAAATCAAATAACATGCCATCTTTATGAATGAAAGTATTCCAATAAATATCTGGATACTTTAAAAAGGGTTTGCTGATATTCTGTATTTTAAAAACCTTTCTTTAAGGTACAGAAAATAATTTTCTTTAGTTTTTGAAACACCATCGGTATTTAACTATTGAACATGTAATAAAAATATGATTAACTTTGCACTCCATTAAAAATAAGAGCTTAAAGCATGATTAAAATAACTTTCCCTGACGGGACTATAAAAGAATATAAACAAGGTATTAGTAGTCTTGAAATTGCAGAAGAAATTAGTCCAAGGCTTGCAAAAGAAGTATATGCTGCCAGTGTTAACGGTGAGATCCGTGATGTTACAAGGCCGATTATGTCTGATGCTGTTTTAAAGCTTCACAAATGGGATGATGATGAAGCCAAACATGCTTTCTGGCATTCTTCTGCCCATCTGATGGCAGAAGCCCTTGAAATTCTCTACCCGGGTATTAAATTCGGGATTGGTCCGGCAATCGAGAACGGTTTTTATTATGATGTTGACCCGGGTGAAGGGAAAGCAATAACAGACACTGACCTGCCTGCTATTGAGGATAAGATGAAAGAGCTCGCTGCCCAGAACCAGATCTTCGTGCGCAAAGATGTATCGAAACAGGAAGCAATGGATCTTTTCTCAAAGAAAGGTGATGAATATAAAACGGAACTTATAAGTGAGCTGGAAGATGGAACAATATCATTATATACAAGCGGCAGCTTTGTTGACCTGTGCCGTGGGCCACACCTGGCTTCAACTGAACCGATAAAAGCAATAAAGCTTATAAATATTGCCGGAGCATACTGGAGGGGAGATGAGAAACGGAGGATGCTTACAAGGATCTATGGAATAACCTTTCCTAAACAGAAAATGCTTGATGAATACCTTGTCTTCCTGGAAGAAGCAAAAAAACGTGACCATCGGCGTATAGGAAAAGAACTTGAACTATTCACCTTTTCACAAAAGGTTGGAATGGGACTACCCTTATGGCTGCCAAAAGGTTCTGATGTAAGACAGAACCTGATAAATTTCCTGACTAAGCTCCTGAAAAAAAGAGGTTATAAAATAGTTACCACACCCCATATAGGCAATGTAAATCTATACAAGGTATCAGGGCATTATGAGAAATACGGAACCAGTTCCTTCCAGCCCATGTCCACACCCCAGGAAGGAGAACAGTTCATGCTTAAACCGATGAACTGTCCTCATCACTGTGAAATTTATAATTCTTCTCCTCACTCATATAAAGAACTGCCTCTCAGGATGGCTGAGTTCGGTACTGTTTACAGGTACGAACAGAGTGGTGAGTTACACGGCCTGACAAGAGTCAGAAGTTTTACACAGGATGATGCCCATCATTTCTGCAGACCCGATCAGCTTAGAGAAGAATTCAAAAACATAATTGACCTCATCCTCTATGTTTTTAAAATACTGAATTTTAATGACTATACTGCTCAGATATCACTCAGGGACCCTGACAATAAAGAAAAATATATTGGATCAGATGAAAATTGGGAAAAAGCCGAACAGGATATTATAAGTGCAGCAACTGACAAGAACCTCAAAACTACAGTGGCCCTGGGAGAAGCCGCATTCTATGGGCCAAAACTTGATTTTATGGTCAGGGATGCCATAGGACGCAAGTGGCAACTTGGAACAATTCAGGTAGATTATAACCTTCCTGAAAGGTTCGACCTTACATATAATGGTAGTGATAACCAGAAGCACAGACCGGTAATGATTCACCGCACTGTCTTCGGATCAATGGAGAGATTTGTAGCTGTACTCATTGAGAACACAGCCGGTAAACTACCCCTCTGGCTGGCTCCTGAAAAAGCAGTTATCCTTCCTATAAGTGATAAATTCAATGATTATGCTTCAAATGTTTTGGAAATTCTAAATAATTCCGATATTTGCACCTTAATTGACGACCGTAACGAAAAGATAGGTAAGAAGATCAGAGATAATGAATTAAAGAGGATCCCATACCTTCTTGTGGTTGGAGAAAAAGAAGCAGAAAACGGAAGTATTTCGGTCAGAAAACAAGGTGAAGGCGATAAAGGGAGTATGAAGATCGAAAAATTCGTGGAATTCATTAATGCAGAGATAAAGAAAGAAATTGAGCTTTGATACATTTATTTAAAGTCAATTTTATAGTAATAACGAAACTCAGGAGGAAATAGTTATAACAGGACCAATCAGACGAAACCCTTCACGGGTCACCCAACTGCCTCACAAGATCAACAACCGAATCACAGCAAGAGCGGTAAGGGTTGTAGGCGATAATATCGAAACACAGATAATGAGCATCCAGGATGCCCTGAAGCTGGCCGATAATATGGAACTTGATCTGGTTGAGATCTCTCCAAATGCTGATCCACCGGTATGTAAGCTAATTGATTATCAGAAATATCTTTATCAGCAAAAAAAGAAACAAAAGGAGATTAAGGCCAAAACAGCAAAAGTTACAGTGAAGGAATTAAGATTTGGGCCAAACACTGATGATCATGATTATAATTTTAAACTGAAACATGCAATAAAATTCCTTGAAGAAGGCTTCAAGGTAAGAGCATATGTGTTCTTTAAAGGCAGATCGATCTTATTCAAAGAACAGGGTGAACTCCTGCTTCTTAGATTTGCAAACGATCTTGAAGAATATGGAAAAGTTGAACAACTGCCCAAACTGGAAGGAAAAAGGATGATTATATCTATCTCCCCTAAGAAGAAGAAATAATATTATAATTTTATATAAAGATGCCAAAGATGAAAACGAATCCGGGAGCCAAGAAAAGATTCTCACTCACCGGAACAGGAAAGATAAAAAGAAAACATGCATTTAAAAGCCACATACTCACCAAGAAGACAACAAAGCGTAAGAGAAATCTTACCTATTTCGGACAGGTAGATAAAGCAGATGAGAAAAACATAAAACTCCTGCTGGCCAGCAAATAATTACAGAATTTAATATTATTAACAGGATGCACAGCATAATAAGAGTCTGCCTACTGGCAGAACGCTGACATTCAAAATTAATTAGTCATGCCAAGATCAGTAAATTCAGTCGCTTCCAGAGCGAGAAGAAAGAAAATTCTTAAACAGACAAAAGGGAATTTCCTTTCAAGGAAGAATGTTATAACTGTAGCAAAGAACACCCTCGACAAAGGTCTGTTATATGCATATCGTGACAGAAAAAAGAAAAAAGGACAGTTCAGATCACTCTGGATACAGAGGATTAACGCAGGTGCCCGTCAATATGGTATGAGTTATTCGGAGTTCATGGGTAAGCTTGATAAAAAAGGCATCAAGCTTAACAGAAAAACACTGGCCGACCTGGCAATGAATAATCCGGATGCTTTTCAGGCAATTGTAGAAAAGATCAAATAAGGTTATTACCTTACTCTCATGAAGATCCGCGACAAGCGGATCTTTTTTAATCCCTTGGCTTCCTTATTGATTGAAAGCCAGATGAATTTTGGCTTACCAACAATATGATCTTCAGGGACAAAACCCCAGAATCTTGAATCGGCTGAATTATGCCGGTTATCACCCATCATAAAATAATAATCCATTTTAAAAGTGTAGGTGGTGACCGGATGTCCGTTTACATATATAGTACTGCCCTCTACTTCAAGATCATTGCCTTCAAACACATCAATTATTCGATGGTATAATTCTATGTTTGAGGTATCAATCTTTATTGTAACTCCTTTTGCCGGTATCCACAAAGGTCCGAAATTATCTTCATTCCACGCCAGGGATTCATTATACGGAAAAACCGTAAAACGAAAATATCCCTTTCTTAATGTATCTGGTATTACCTCTGTAACATTAGTGAACTTTGAAATTGCTTCAGCAGCAGATGTTGTCAGCGGCAAATAATACATTGTATTTGAAGCCATTGCCTGGTCGGCCTTTGCAATATTCAGACGTTCGAAGGCCTTTGGATTAATTGTCGTCCCATTCGTATTAACATAGTAATGCTTCTGCTGATACTTATTTTCAGGGAAGATCTCCCCATTAATATAAACCGAACCTGCTTCTATTCTTATTGTGTCGCCCGGTAGCCCTATGCATCTTTTTACATAATTATCACGCCTGTCAACAGGCCGGTACTGTATGTTATAGTTCTTCAATACTTCCTGCCTGGCCATCGGCATGTAATATTCCATTGGCCTGGAAGAGCTGGAAAAAAGATTATCCCGCGATTGCAGATCCTTTGCTGCCCGCATTATTATCTCATAATAACTTGTATTTGTATTCTCAAGTGCAACTGTGTCGCCTGCAGGGAAGTTGAAAACGATAGGGTCCCCCCGCTTCACCTGTCCGGTTCCGATAAGACGTTTATAAGGCAGTACAATAAGGTCGGACCAGGATTTACCCTTTATCAAAGGCATTGTATTTTGTGTAAAGGGAAAAGCAATCGGTGTATTAGGCATTCTGGGACCGTAGGCAAGCTTGCTTACAAAGAGATGATCACCAACAAGAAGTGATTTCTCCATTGAAGGTGTCGGTATCCTGTAGTTCTGGAAAAGAAATATGTTTATCAGGGTAACGGCTATAACAGCAAATATAAGGGCATCTAGCCACTCAATAAATGAACTGTTCTTCCCATGCCTTTTCTTCCAGAATGTCCAGTTGACCTTTTCAGATATATACAGATCAAATATGATCCCAAGTCCAAGAAGAAGCCAGTAGTTCCCTATCCAAATAACTACAAGGATATAGATTATGGCAACAATAGCGAACTTTATGTACCTCGGTTGCAATAGATTAATCATATTATTATATAAATATTTCGAAGCGGTAAAAATAATTAATATTATGTGAAACCAAGCACTTCCTTCATTGTGAATACACCTGTTTTATCTTTAATGAACTCTGCAGCAATCACTGCACCCATGGCAAAGCCTCTCCTGTTCTTAGCTTCATGCCTAAGTGTAATAGTGTCAATATCAGAATCCCATGTAACGATATGCGTTCCTGGCACCATACCTTCACGAACCGGTTTAATGGGTATTTTATTCTCTGATCGCTCATTATCAAAACACCACCCTGTATATGCACTATGCTGCTGCTTAATGCCTTCAGCCAAACTAAGAGCCGTACCGCTGGGTGCGTCAAGTTTCCTGGTATGATGTATCTCCTCAATCGAAACTGTATATTCACGATACCTGTTCATCTGTTTTGACAGCTCTGAATTAAGATGGAAAAGCAAATTAACTCCAATACTGAAGTTTGCAGAATGAATAAATGCAGCATTGCTGGTACTGCATATATCCAGCACCTTGTGCATATCCTTTTGCCATCCGGTTGTACCTGAAACAACAGAAACTCCTAGTTTTAAACATGAGGATACATTCTCCAGTGCAGCTTTAGGCGAAGAAAATTCAATTGCAACATCAATATCTTTGAATTTTTCCCTGTTAAGATCATTGGTATTGTCAATATCTACGATAATGCCTATTCTGTGACCTCTCGCTACTGCAATTTCTTCAATTATATGGCCCATCCTGCCATAACCGATCAATGCTATATTCATTATTTTGAATTTTATGCGAAATTATGCCTTTTAATCAAAAGAACTGCATAAAATTCTTAACAAGAATTTAAATTATCTCTAAAACAGTTGTGCCGTGTTGATTTCCGGAGATTAATGGATTAAACTGAATCCTTTCTTCTTTCCATTGCCGATAATATCCGCATTGCCTCTTCTCTGTCAGATCCGCAAAACTCAGCTTCTGCCTTGAAATCTATACAAACCCTGGGCCGCAAAGCTTCTCCATAGAGAGCACATCTGTAATCACTTAAAAGATGAATGCATCTGACACCTGCTGGTTTGCCGTCAGGCATCCCCGGAATGGGCGAAGAAATTGATATTGCTATGCAACATGCTCCACAACCTTTACGGCAATCCATATCTTATTCAATTATTTATCTTGTTAAAAGCCTTCCGGCTTATAATATAAGCTATCACATTACTTGCAAAACCGGAATTTTCTCACTACATGCAAAATCCGAAACAGTGAAATTTTGCCTCTATCCGTCATGTATGACAAGTAACGATTTTTTTATCTTTTCTTAAACATATTTACATGATATTATGCTTAAAATAATCATTTTAAATATTTTTAACTTTGTAAAAATCTCACATAATGCGAATAGATATTCTGACTGTAATTCCGGATCTTCTCGAAAGTCCTATTAACAATTCCATTATAAAAAGAGCAAGGGATAAAAGGCTTGTTGAGATTAATATTATCAATCTCCATGATTTTGCAAAAGACCGCTACAGGTCAGTTGATGATTATGCTTTCGGGGGAGGTGCGGGAATGGTTATGATGATTGAACCTGTTTTTGAAGCCATCAAAAAACTTAGCAATGAAAGGGACTATGACGAGATAATATACACTTCGCCTGATGGCGATCATTTCACACAGAAAATGGCTAATAAGCTTTCACTTAAAAATAATATAATAATTCTTGCAGGTCATTATAAGGGAGTTGACCAAAGGATCCGTGATAATCTGATTACAATGGAAATATCTATTGGAGATTATGTTCTTTCAGGCGGGGAACTTCCTGCAGCCGTAATAACAGATGCAATTGTAAGGCTCATCCCGGGAGTTCTGGGTGATGAACAATCAGCCCTTTCAGATTCATTTCAGGATGATCTGCTGGCACCTCCCGTTTATACACGCCCGGCCGATTTCAGAGGCTTAAAAGTACCGGATATACTTCTCTCCGGAGATGCATCAAAAATTGAGAACTGGAGACACGAGCAATCTCTTGAGCGAACCAGAAAACTCAGACCGGATCTCCTCAAAGAAGACTAAAATTCCCTTAAATAAATCTCTCCTCTCCCCTTTTCAATGCTTCAACCCTTCAATGCTTAAACGCTTCATCCTCTCCCAATAATGCTTTTGGAAATAATAAAAAGCTTTCGTAAAATTGTAACCAAGAATATTGTAATTTACAACTAATTAATAATCAAATAAATGAACGCACAGGATTATATCAAACGGGAAGACAGATACGGAGCTCACAATTATCATCCGCTTCCTGTTGTCCTTGATAAGGGTAAAGGCCCCTTTGTCTGGGATGTGGAGGGCAAACGGTATTTTGATTTTTTATCAGCCTATTCGGCTGTAAATCAAGGCCATTGCCATCCAAGGATAATTAAAGCTCTGACAGACCAGGCATCAAAGCTTACTCTTACTTCCAGGGCATTCTATAATTCTGTTCTTGGCGAATATGAAGAATACATTACAAAATACTTCAAATACGATAAGGTTCTGCCAATGAACTCAGGGGCAGAAGCCGTTGAGACAGCTCTGAAACTGTGCAGGAAATGGGCTTACAAGAAGAAAGGCATAAAGAAAGACAAGGCTAAGATAATCTGCTGTGCAGGTAATTTCCATGGCCGTACAATAACAATAATATCTATGTCTACTGATCCGGATGCCACAAACCATTACGGGCCTTTTACTCCCGGATTTATAATCATACCATATAATGATCTGGGGGCACTTGAAAATGCCCTCAGGGATCCGGATGTTGCAGGTTTCCTTGTTGAACCAATTCAGGGAGAAGCCGGTGTTTTTGTTCCCGATGAAGGCTATTTAAGGAAATCTTATGATCTCTGTAAAAAACACAATGTGCTTTTCATAGCTGATGAAGTACAGACAGGCCTTGGAAGAACAGGAAAGCTTCTTGCCTGCGACCATGAAGGAGTCCGCCCTGATATCCTGATCCTTGGGAAAGCACTTTCAGGTGGTGTGATGCCAATATCTGCAGCCCTGGCAGACGATGAAATAATGCTCACTATCCTTCCGGGAGAACACGGCTCAACATTCGGTGGCAATGCTCTGGCAGGAAAAGTTGGCATAGCCTCCCTTGAGGTAATAAAGGATGAAAAGCTTGCAGAAAACGCTGAACGCCTGGGGAAAATATTCCGCGATGAAATGAAGGACATTAAATCGGATATGATTGAGATAATTCGCGGAAAAGGCCTTTTAAATGCAACTGCAATTAAACCCAAGGGAGGTAAAACAGCCTGGGATGTCTGTCTGGCGATGAAGGAAAATGGTGTTATAGCAAAACCCACTCATGAACATATAATACGCTTTGCCCCACCGCTTGTTATTACAGAAGAAGAGCTAAGAGAAGCTTTATCACTGATACGAAAGTCTTTCAAACAATTTGAGTGAGACAACAAAATAAAGAAAAGTAGCAAATGTTTATTAGAGAACTCTTTAAGAACATCACACGGGCATCCGCTGTGATGTTTTTTATTTTTCTTATTTCCTGTAACTCAGGCAGGAAAATTATCTAAGGTGAATTACAGGGCCATTTATATTATCTGGTGTCCGGTTTACTATAAGGCAAGGCAGCAGGTTTGGAACTTGATTGCTTTTCCGGAAAGCTTATCAAGAGGCTGATAATATTTTTCCCAGATTCCAGAAAAATCTTAAATTGAGTGCAGCATAAAATTATTACTCCCGTCTTTTGATCAGATTATAAGATTACAAGGAGTGGGTGCAGCATCTCATATAAAACAAAGCCTGAATGTTAAGATGGCAAATGTAGAAGCAGCATTCAAGAATTTACATCAGGACCTTCTAGACAGATGTAAAGATGGCGACCGGAAAGCACAGTTCCAGATCTATAAGTTATACTACAAAGCGATGTATAACACGAGTCTGAGGATTGTTAATAACTCTATGGAAGCTGAAGACATAATGCAGGAATCATTCCTGGCGGCCTTTGAAAAAATTGACATGTACTCAGGAACGGTGAGCTTTGGGGCCTGGTTAAAAAGAATTGTTATCAACAGATCGCTCGATGCGCTGAGCAGAAGGAAAGTGATCTTTGAAGATATTGAATCACATACCGGCATAAGTGATGACTATACCCATGATGCTGAAAGGAACGAGGAGATCAACTCTAAGATAGTGAAGATAAAAGAAGCTATAGAGAAACTACCTGATGGTTACAGAATTATCCTTTCACTTTACCTGCTGGAAGGATATGATCATGATGAAATAGCTGAAATTCTCAAAATATCAAGCAGCACATCAAGATCTCAACTCTCAAGAGCCAGGCAGAAACTAATAAGTGCTTTAAAAGATGAAATGAATTAAGGAAATGAAAACAATAGATGAATTGATAAGAATAAACAGAGATTTCTTTGATGACAGGGAGCCACCTGAGGGTCATATGGAAAGGTTCAGTAGCAAACTTGAAGCCAGGTTCAAGCCTTCCAGAAGCATAGTACCATATCTGCTTAAAACTGCTGTGGCAACTCTGCTTATAAGCCTCTCATCGCTATGGATATGGGAACATTTCATAAGACCAGACAGGGACCGGATGTCTCTAAGTGATGTTTCTCCCCAGTATAAAGAAGTAGAGAACTATTATATCTATCAGGTCAATATGATGGAAAACGAAATAGGAACATTTGATATTGCCGGAAATCCCGAACAGATTGAAGTGTTGATGAAAGAGATCAGAAGCATGGATTCAGTATATGTCCATCTTCAGAAAGAACTTAAGGCAAACCCCGGTGATGAAAGAATCACAAATGCAATGATTAAACACTACCAGACTAAAATTGAAGTTATGAGCTTTATTGTAAATCAGCTGCAAACTATAAAGAATGAAAAATCAAAATCCACACAAAATGAAGGAACAAGCATATAATCCCAGAGTGCTCCTCCTGTTTTCACTGTTATTCTTCTCCTTTGCATTATCAGCTCAGGAGCTTAAGAAGGAATATCACGAGGAGTATAATGTTACGATAGGCACAACGCTTGACCTTAATAACAGATACGGCAACATCATCGTGGAAACATCTGAGACAGATCAGGTTGTTGTAGATGTTAAAGTCACGCTCCTAATGCCAAACAAAGAAAGAGCAGAACGATTGCTCAGCTATATCAATGTATACTTCTCAAGGAAGGGGAACACTATCGCCGTAAAAACTGATATAGATAATAAATTCAGCTTTTCCGGCTGGAACTCAAACACCCGGAGATTCTCTATTGATTACAAGGTGAAAATGCCCGTATGGCTGAATCTTACTCTGGCAAACACGTATGGAAATACCGACCTCGATAATATTGACGGCCAGGTTGACCTTAATATCAAATACGGCAATCTGAAAGCCCTTAAATTTAGCAGAGGAGATGAAAAACCAATAAACACAATCGTTCTGGCTTACGGAAAAGGGACTGTTGAAGAAGCAGGATGGCTTGATCTCAATCTCAGGTACTGCAGTAGTTTTATTCTGGACAATAACCAGGCTCTCCTTCTCGACAGCAGATATTCAAAACTACAGATCGGAAATACAAGTTCTGTTGTTGCAGAAACAAAATATGATAATATCAGAATTGACAGGATAAATAACCTGGTGCTAAATGCCGGTTATACAGACATGAATATCGGGACACTTGTAAAGAAACTTGAATTTAAAGGAGAATACGGATCATTCAATATTGACAGAGTACCTTCAGGATTTGAATCAATTGAGACTAGCTCACGTTACTCCGGAGTAAGGATAGGCATAGAAGAAACAGCAAACTACGATCTTGAAGCCGAAGTGTCTTACTCAAGATTAAATTACAATGAAAAAGATTTCCAAAACAGAAAAAGAATTGTAGAAAATAATTCAACTGAGGTAAGCGGGATAGTCGGCAAAGACACTTCCCCTTCATCATTCGTAAAAGTAAAAGCCTCATACGGTTCAGTCAGATTAAACTAAATATTGCAAAAAATGATACAAATTGAAAAACCAACAGAAGAAAAATTATTGAAACTTGATGTCAGATCATGGCCAATATGGGAAAAGGAAGAATCGGAATTTCCCTGGTTCTATGATGAAACTGAAACTTGTTACCTCCTTGAAGGTGAAGTGACTGTCACTCCTGAAAACGGCACGCCTGTAAGTTTTAAAAAAGGTGATCTGGTTATCTTTGATAAGGGTTTAAGGTGTAACTGGAATGTAACTAA
>DAONXX010000004.1:0-25498 GCA_035414025.1 Bacteroidales bacterium
TACCCCGGCGGTGCAATTATGCCTGTATACGATAAACTGCTCGATTATTCCGGAAAGCTAAGGCACATACTTACCCGTCATGAACAGGGAGCTGCACATGCAGCCCAGGCCTATGCGATGGTAACAGGGAAACCTGGTATCTGTTTTGCAACATCCGGCCCCGGAGCTACAAACCTTATAACAGGTATAGCCAATGCTTACCTTGACTCAGTACCAATGGTATTTATTACTGCACAGGTTGTTTCAGAACTGATAGGTACTGATGCTTTTCAGGAGACTGACATTCTGGGGGTCTCAATGCCGATAACGAAATGGAACTGCCAGATCAAAAAACCACAGGATATCCCAGGCACTATAGCCAGGGCATTCTATATTGCAAAGACCGGAAGACCGGGCCCTGTACTGATTGACATAACAAAAGATGCTCAGTTTGAAAAACTGCTTTTCAGATATAAAAAATGTACTTACCTGAGAAGCTATAACCCCCATCTGCCGCTAAGAAAGAAAGCAATAGAATCTGCCGCAATAATGATTAATCATGCAGAAAAGCCGCTGATTCTTGCCGGCCACGGGATCCTGATATCAGGAGCTGAGAAAGAGCTGAAAACATTTGCAGAAAAAACAGGCATACCTGTAGCTGTAACCCTGCTCGGCCTTTCATCATTCCCCTGTGACCACAGACTCTATGCCGGCCTCCTGGGTATGCATGGAAACTACGGCCCAAACCTGATGACAAATGAGGCAGACCTCATTATTGCAATTGGAATGCGCTTCGACGACAGGGTTACAGGTAACCTTAAAAAATATGCAAAAAAGGCAAGGATAATTCATATTGAGATCGATGAGGCAGAAATAAACAAGAATGTCCAGGTCGATCTTGAAATCCATAATGACGCCAAAGAGGTGCTCCAGCATCTGATACACCTTGTAAAGGAGAAATCCTATGAATCATGGATCAGGGAATTCAGAATATGCGACAAGATAGAATTTGATAAAGTGATAAAAGCTGAAACAAGTCCTGAAGAAGGTGCAATAAGAATGGGTGAAGTTGTAAGGCTTGTTTCAGAACTGACTGGCGATAACGCTATAATTGTGACTGATGTTGGACAAAACCAGATGTCAGCTGCACGTTACTACAAATTCTCCTCACCGGGAAGCTTTGTGACATCAGGCGGTATGGGAACTATGGGCTTCGGACTGCCGGCGTCAATTGGTGCAAAAATCGGGAACCCCGGAAAGCAGGTTATCGGCTTCACCGGCGACGGAGGATTTCAGATGACTATGCAGGAGCTGGGAACAATTATGCACTATAAAATACCTGTCAAGATCATTATCCTCAACAACGGTTATCTCGGAATGGTGCGTCAGTGGCAGGATATGTTCTTCAATAAGAGATATGCTTCAACAGAACTTGTTAACCCTGATTTCAAGATTATTGCAGACGGTTACGGGATACCTGCCAGAAGCATTTCAGAGAGAGGAGAATTAAAGGAGGCACTCCAGCAGATGCTGGACGCAGAAGGTCCTTTCATCCTTGATATTTCAGTTGAAAAAGAAGGTTGCGTTCTGCCGATGGTGGAACCTGGCGCTTCAGTATCTGATGTGACACTTAATTATAAAAGCTAAAATGGGAAAACAGGAATTCACAATATCAATATTCAGCGAAGATCATATTGGGATACTCAACCAGATAACAATAATACTAACAAGAAGGCAGATAAACATTGAAAGCATCACTGCTTCAGAATCGGTGGTAAAAGGCGTGCAACTGCTTACACTTGTAGTAAAGGCATCACCCGATATGGTCAGGAAAGTGGC
The DNA here is from genome assembly GCA_035414025.1 of Bacteroidales bacterium. GTDB lineage: Bacteria > Bacteroidota > Bacteroidia > Bacteroidales > VadinHA17 > LD21. Next base: position 1,819 of record DAONXX010000004.1, read on the forward strand.
AAAACAGATAGAAAAGCTTGTTGATGTGCTAAAGGTTTTTGTCCATTCCTCGGATGAGATAATTTACCAGGCAATAGCGCTATATAAGGTTAAAACAAACGGTTTGATGTCAGGTAACATAATTGACAGCATAGTAAGAAACCATCATGCAAGGATACTTGTTGTTTCTCCAGAGTATACCGTGATAGAAAAAACGGGACATAAAACAGAGATAAACGATCTTCTGAATCATCTTGAACCTTACGGTCTCCTTCAGTTTGCCTGTTCAGGAAGAGTGGCTGTCACAAAACAGGTTAAGGAGCTTAATGCATACCTGAGTGAAATGGATGGGGCAGACAGATACAGGAATGAAAATATTGAACTTTTTGAAAAAAATTAACTAAATAATAAACTAAAATTTAAAATCATGGCTAAAATAGATTTCGGCGGAGTAATTGAAGATGTTGTTACAAGAGAAGAATTTCCTGTTTCAAAGGCACGAGAAGTGCTTAAAAATGAAACGGTTGTTATAATAGGTTACGGAGTCCAGGGCCCTGCACAGGCTTTGAACATGAAAGATAACGGAATAAATGTTATAATCGGCCAGGCTCCCGAATTCAAGAATGACTGGGATAAAGCAGTCAAGGATGGCTTCGTTCCCGGAGAAACCTTGTTCCCTGTTGAAGAAGCTGTAAAAAAAGGCACAATCATACAGTACCTGGTATCAGATGCTGCACAACGTATCCTTTGGCCCGTTGTAAAAGCCGGACTTAAAAAGGGTGATGCTCTTTATTTCTCCCATGGATTTTCAATAACATATAAAACACATACCGGCGTAATTCCTCCGGATTATGTCGATGTTATACTATGTGCTCCCAAAGGATCAGGAAGAAGTGTCAGAAGGAATTTTCTTGCAGGAGCCGGGATCAACACAAGTTATTCTGTATTCCAGGATTTTACGGGCCGTGCTAAAGAACGCACCCTTGCAATAGGAATAGCCATCGGTTCTGGCTATCTCTTCCCAACCACATTTGAAAAAGAGGTTTTCAGTGATCTGGTAGGAGAACGCGGTGTCCTTATGGGTGCACTTGCCGGCATAATTGACGCTCAGTACCAGGTACTGAGAGAAAACGGACACTCTCCATCTGAAGCATTTAATGAGACTGTTGAAGAGCTTACCCAAAGCCTTATCCGTCTTGTTGACGAAAACGGAATGGACTGGATGTACAGAAACTGCAGTGCAACAGCTCAGCGCGGAGCACTTGACTGGCGACCGAAATTCATGGAGGTAACACTCCCTGTTTTCAAGGAACTGTATAAGAAAGTTGAATCGGGCGAGGAATGCGTAAGAGTACTTGAATCAACAGGAACCCCTGACTATAAGGAAAAGCTCGATGCTGAACTGAAGGAAATGAGGGATTCAGAGTTATGGAGAACAGGTGCTGCAGTGAGGAAACTGAGACCAGTAGTAAAAAAATAAACACAAAATAAAAATGCAAGAAAAGGTTTCAATTTTTGACACTACCCTGAGAGATGGCGAACAGGTGCCAGGATGTCAGCTGAATACAATTGAAAAAATCCAGGTAGCTGAAGCACTTGAAGCTCTTGGAGTTGATGTGATTGAGGCCGGATTCCCTATATCGAGCCCCGGAGACTTCAACTCGGTTGTTGAAATCTCGAAGGTCATCTCAAATCCGGTAATTTGCGCACTGACAAGAGCAGTTAAAAAAGATATTGATGTTGCTGCCGAATCTCTTCAGTATGCTAAAAGAAAAAGAATACACACAGGTATCGGAACATCTCCATACCATATAAAGTATAAAATAAAAACGACACCTGAAGAAATATTAAACAGGGCTGTTGATGCAGTGAAATACGCCCGCAAATTTGTCGACGATGTCGAATTCTATGCCGAAGACGCCGGAAGAAGTGAAAATGAATACCTTGCCAGGGTCATTGAAGCAGTAATTAAAGCGGGTGCTACGGTTATCAATATCCCCGACACAACAGGCTATTGCCTCCCTGAAGAATATGGAGCAAAGATCAGGTATCTGAAGGAAAATGTTCCCAATATTGACAAGGCTGTTATCTCCACCCACTGTCACAACGATCTAGGCATGGCAACGGCAAATACTATGATGGGAATAATAAATGGCGCCAGGCAGGTTGAGGTTACGATGAACGGTATTGGCGAAAGAGCAGGTAACACATCACTTGAAGAGATAGCAATGATAATCAAAAGTCATCATAACCTGAATCTCAGAACCAATATCAATTCCAAGCTTATCTATTCTACAAGCAGACTTGTATCAACACTCATGAGTATGCCGGTACAGGCCAACAAAGCCATAGTTGGCAGGAATGCTTTCGCTCATTCATCAGGTATCCACCAGGACGGCGTTCTGAAAAACCGTGAGAACTATGAGATAATAGATCCTCAGGAAGTTGGTATCAGAGAGTCGTCAATAATCCTTACCGCCCGCAGTGGCAGGGCTGCACTTAATCATCGCCTTCAATTGCTGGGCTTCAACTACGACAAGGAAGCTCTTGATGATATTTACCAGCGCTTCCTCATATTGGCAGACAAAAAGAAAGAAGTGAACGATGATGATATCAGAATACTGACAGGGGATGTATTTCAGGGTGAAAAATCCCTTAAACTTGAACTTCTCCAGGTAGTATGCGGTAAATCAACTGTCCCTGTTGCAACAGTAGGGCTAAGGATCAACGGCGAGATTCACACATCAACTGCCTCAGGTAACGGTCCTATTGATGCTGCCTTTACTGCTGCCAAACACCTTATAAGCAAAACGGTACACCTTGAAGAGTTTCTTATTCAGGCAATAACAAAAGGAAGCGATGACTTCGGGAAAGTACACATCCAGGTTGAAAATGAGGGTAAGATCTACTACGGCTTTGGAACACACACAGATATTGTAACAGCTTCAGTTGAAGCATTTATAGACGCTATAGCAAAAATAAAGTAGCTCTTCATAACATGATGGTAAATTTATATGGAACCAAAAACACTTTTTGACAAGATATGGGATAGTCATGTGGTCCAATCAATAAAGGGAGGGCCTGACGTCATTTATATCGACCGGCATTTTATACATGAAGTGACAAGTCCTCAGGCCTTCGACGGGCTGAGAAAAAGGAAGCTGCAGGTATACAGACCTTCAAGGACAATTGCAACTGCCGATCACAATATCCCCACAAAGGAACAAGACAAGCCAATCAAAAATGAAGTATCAAGGCATCAGGTGGAAACCCTTGAGAAAAACTGCAGGGAATTCAATATCGAATACTTTGGCATCAACAATCCGAAAAACGGAATAGTTCATGTTATTGGCCCGGAACTTGGCTATACATTACCAGGAATGACAATAGTATGTGGAGACAGTCATACCTCTACTCACGGGGCTTTTGGTACTGTTGCCTTCGGCATTGGCACAAGCGAAGTAGAAATGGTTTTGGCCAGTCAGTGTATTATCCAGCCCAAACCAAAGAGAATGAGGATAACATTGAATGGCAAACTGCAAAAGGGGGTCACAGCAAAAGATATCATCCTTTACATAATCTCACAGATTTCGGCTGGAGGAGCAACAGGTTATTTCGTTGAATTCAGTGGCTCTGCAATTGAGTCACTGAGCATGGAAGGAAGGATGACAATATGTAATATGAGCATTGAAATGGGAGCCCGCGGAGGGCTGATAGCCCCTGACATGACAACATTCGAGTACCTGTCGAAAGTAGTACAGGAAGACCTTAAACCTGATTTTGACTCACTTGTGAAGAACTGGATGCTGCTGAAAACAGACAAGGATGCAAAATTTGATTCCGAAAAGGTATTTGATGCCGGAAAAATAAAGCCTATGATCACCTACGGCACCAATCCCGCAATGGGTATGGCTATTGACGAATCAATCCCTGAATCGGCAGTGAATAAAGAGGATAATGCCGCATTTTTGAAATCACTTGACTATATGGGCTTCAAACCCCGGAAAAAGATACTGGGTCACCCTGTTGATTACGTCTTTGTTGGTAGCTGTACAAACGGAAGGATTGAAGATCTGAGAGCCTTTGCAGGGCTTGTAAAGGGGAGGAAGAAAGCACCTGGAATAACTGCTCTGATAGTCCCCGGCTCAAAGAAGGTGGAACAACAAGCAATAAATGAAGGTATTGCCGATATATTGAAAGAAGCTGGTTTTGAACTGCGTCAGCCGGGTTGCTCCTCATGTCTGGCAATGAACGAAGACAAAATCCCTTCCGGCAAGTATGCTGTCTCCACCTCCAACAGGAATTTTGAAGGAAGACAGGGCCCGGGAGCAAGAACATTGCTGGCGAGTCCGCTTACAGCAGCAGCTGCTGCTATTACAGGAAAAATAAGTGATCCCAGGGAATTCTTAAATAATTAGTCTGCCATGGCAAAAGAAAAATTCGAAATACTAGAAACTACCTGCGTACCGCTGCAGCTTGAAAATGTCGATACTGACCAGATAATACCTGCCAGATTCCTGAGTACTACAAGCAAAGAAGGCTTCGGTGAAAACCTGTTCCGCGACTGGCGCTATGATAAGAATGGCGCTAAGATTGACAACTTCGTACTAAACAATCCTGCTTATAGTGGTAAGATACTTGTTGCAGGCAAAAATTTCGGCAGCGGATCAAGTCGTGAACATGCCGTATGGGCTCTTGCTGATTATGGATTCAGGGCCGTCGTATCAAGCTTCTTTGCAGATATCTTCAGAAATAACTCTCTTAATTACGGATTGCTTCCTGTTGTTGTATCTGAAAAGTTTCTTGGTCATCTTTTTAAACTGATTGCAAAGGATCCTGATACAATTGTAAGGATTGATCTTGGACAGCAGATAATCTCTTTACCTGAAACCGGTGAATCTGAAAGCTTTGAGATCAATCAATATAAGAAAGAATGTCTGATGAAAGGTCTTGATGATATCGAATACCTTCTCAGCATAAGGGATCTTATAACAACTTATGAATTAAGAAATACACTTAAATAATGAGAATCGAAATAATGGATACAACCCTCAGGGACGGGGAACAGACACAGGGTGTCTCCTACTCTCCTTTTGAGAAGCTGCATATAGCCAAGCTCCTTCTTAAGGAACTGAAGGTTGACCGTATAGAAATAGCCTCGGCACGTGTATCGAAAGGTGAATTTGAAGCCATAAGACAGATAAGTAATTGGGCCAGACACAATGAGCTTCACCGGAAAATCGAAGTTCTCGGCTTCGTTGATGGTGACAAGTCCCTGGAATGGATAAAGGATGCAGGCGGACTTGTAATTAATCTCCTCTGCAAAGGATCGCTGCGTCATCTCGAAAAACAACTGAGAAAGACTCCTGAACAACATGTAAAAGATATTAAGGATATAATCAAAAAGGCCGGACAGTACGACATGGATGTAAACATATACCTTGAAGATTGGTCAAACGGTATGATACATTCTGAAGATTATGTCTTTTATATGATAGATTCCCTTAAGGATGATAAGGTTGAAAGGTTTATGCTTCCTGATACCCTTGGCATACTTAACCCCGATCAGACATACGAATTATGTAAAAAGATGACAGACCGTTATCCGGAACATCACTTTGATTTCCATCCTCATAATGATTATGACCTTGCAGTTGCCAACATCTATTCAGCAGTCAGGGCAGGTGTTAAAGGTGTGCATACAACAGTCAACGGCATGGGAGAGAGAGCAGGCAATGCTCCACTGTCAAGCGTGATAGGGATACTCCATGACCAGTTGAAGGCAGAGACAGGAGTAAATGAATTTGAAATAACAAAGGTCAGCAAAATAGTCGAAACATATAGCGGCATAAGAATCCCCGTCAATAAACCGATCATCGGGGAAAATGTCTTTACACAAACCTCCGGAGTTCATGCCGATGGCGACAACAAGGATAAACTATATTTCAACAACCTTCTTCCTGAACGCTTCGGAAGAAAAAGGAAATATGCTCTAGGGAAACAATCAGGCAAAGCGACAATAAAAAAGAATCTTGAAGAATTTGGTCTCTCTTTAGATGCCGATTCTATTGACAAGATTACCCAAAGAGTGATCGAACTCGGAGATAAAAAAGAAAATGTGACAACAGAAGATCTCCCATTTATAATTTCTGATGTTCTCAGAAACGATACTTCGGACTATAAGATATTCATAAAGAATTATTCGCTTTCATTGTCATTCGGAATGAAACCATCTGCCAGCGTCCAGATAGAAATAGACGGGAACCTGTATCAGGAGACATCATCAGGAGACGGACAATATAATGCTTTTATGAAAGCCCTGAGGCTGATCTATGGGAGACTTAACAAGGCCCTGCCCGATCTGATTGACTATCAGGTATCTATACCTCCAGGAGGTAAGACTGATGCTCTTGTCGAAACAATAATTACCTGGAATCTGAATGGAAAGGAATTCAGGACAAAAGGACTTGATGTCGATCAGACTGAATCGGCTATCAAAGCGACTGAGAAAATGCTCAATATTGTTGACAATAGCGAGCATAAAATAGGTATTGACAGTAATAACGAAATATTAATTTACAACCCAGTATAAAAACACTATGAGCAAAAATTATAACATCGCAGTAATACCGGGCGACGGTACCGGACCTGAAGTGGTAAGGGAAAGTATAAAAGTCCTTAAGGCAGCAGCTTCAAAATTTGATTTTAAGATGAACTTTGAAGAATTTGATTTTTGCGGTGAAAGATATCTCAGGACCGGTGAGATACTGCCTGATTCTGCACCAGATCAGTTAAGAAAGTTTGACTCCATTTTACTTGGAGCTATAGGACATCCTGACGTTAAACCCGGTATCCTTGAAAAAGGTATACTTCTCAGACTGCGTTTCGAACTGGATCAGTATATTAACCTGCGTCCGATAAGGCTTTATCCCGGAGTCAACACTCCGCTTAAGGATAAAGGTCCGGAACACATTGACTATGTTGTTGTCAGGGAAAACACAGGCGATGTTTATACAGGCAGTGGTGGTGTCACAATGAAAGGCACTCCCGATGAAGTGGCTATACAGAACATGGTCTATACAAGGATGCAGGTTGACCGTTGTCTGAAATATGCTTTTGATTATACCCGGAAAAGAAACAAGAAGAACACGCTTGCTCTCTGCGGTAAGACAAACGTACTAACTTATGTATTCGGCCTCTGGGAACGGGCCTTTAACGAGATGGGACAGGCATCATTTCCTGACATAAAACGCGAATACTACCATGTCGACGCAACATGCATGTGGATGATCAAAAATCCGGAATGGTTCGATGTGATCGTTACCAGTAACATGTTCGGAGATATAATAACTGACCTTGGAGCAATAACCCAGGGAGGCATGGGCATAGCAGCCGGTGGCAATATTAATCCCGAAGGAGTTTCAATGTTTGAACCTATTGGCGGATCTGCACCCAAATATACAGGGCTGAATATAATTAACCCGCTTGCGTCAATCTCAAGTGGCGCAATGATGCTTGAACATCTTGGCGAAGAAAAGGCTGCCAGAGCAATTGAGAATGCTGTTATGTATGTCACAGCAAATAAAATTAAAGACCTTGGAGCCGGTAAAATGGGCTACTCAACATCTGAGGTCGGAGATCTTATAGCAGATAGAATCTAAATAAACAGGTTTCTATAATTTTTATTGATTTTTTACCTATATTTGTGTCAAATTTTTTTAAAAATGTATTTAAGCATGTTACATCATCATTATTTTCATGCTTGCTCCCAGGCGAGGAAATAATGATATGTGTAGCAAAAACAAATATTATAGACCCGTCTGAAAAATGCAGACGGGTTTTTTAATTTAAAAAGAAATGAATGAATTAAAAATTGCAATTCAAAAAAAAGGCAGGCTTAGTGATGATTCTCATAAGTTGCTTGAGGAGTGTAGCATCAAATTTTCGGACGGACCCGGTGTCCTGAGGACAAAAGCAAGGAATTTCCCTGTTGAGATACTCTTCCTCAGGGATGATGACATCCCCCAGTATGTTGAGCAACAAGTTGCCGATATTGGCATACTCGGAGAGAATATGGTATTCGAAAAGAACAAGGATGTAGCCATACTGGAACAGCTCGGTTTCGCACAATGCCGCCTGAGTCTTGCTATCCCCAAAGGGGATAAGTACCCCGGACCAGATTATTTCATTGGAAAGAAAATAGCAACAAGTTATCCCAGACTCCTCTCTGAATACCTTTCCAAGAATGGTATTAAGGCCGGGATAGAAGAGATTAGCGGCAGCGTTGAAATAGCTCCGGGAATTGGTCTTGCCGATGCTGTATGCGATATTGTTAGCTCAGGAAGCACTCTTATGACAAATGGCCTGCGCGAGGTTACAACAATACTTAAAAGCCAGGCCGTTATTATTGGAAACAAGTACCTTTCAGATGAAAAAACTGCTATCCTTGAGAAACTACTTTTCAGAATACGTTCTGTAAAAAGTGCCAAAGAGAATAAATACATATTACTCAATGCTCCTGAATCGTCTGTTTCAGAAATATGCAGGATGCTTCCCGGTATGAAGAGTCCTACTATCCTGCCACTTGCAGAAAAAGGATGGTGTTCCCTTCACTCTGTAGTGAAGGAGGATGAATTCTGGGAAAGGATTGATCAGCTTAAAAAAGCAGGCGCTGAAGGTATACTTGTCATTCCGATTGAAAAGATGATACTATGATGAAAACTATTCTTTATCCTCCGAAAGAAACATGGCCGGATCTATGCCGCCGACCGGTTTTTGATGCATCAAGCCTCTCCGCCAATATAATGACTATTATTGACAAGGTTAAGGAAGAAGGCGATAAGGCACTGATTGAATTCACACAGAAATTCGATAAAATATCATTGCCAGACCTTAGTGTTTCTAAAGCAGAAATTGAATCTGCTATAAATCTTGTCAGCGATGATCTTAAAAATGCAATAATTCTTGCTGCCGATAATATTGAGAAATTTCACAGATCACAGCTTATAAGCGAGGAACCGGTTACAACAATGCCCGGTGTTACTTGTTCAAGAAAAAATGTTGCAATTGAGAAAGTAGGTTTATATATCCCGGGAGGCACTGCTCCGTTGTTTTCAACTGTGCTTATGCTGGCTATACCTGCTAAGATAGCAGGATGCGAGAGAGTTATATTGTGCACACCTCCTGGTCCTGACGGAAAAATAAACCCCGTGATCCTTTATTCTGCAAAGTTGGCTGGTATTAAAGAGATCTACAAGGTGGGAGGAGCCCAGGCTATTGCAGCAATGGCTTTTGGCACTGAGACAATACCACCGGTAAATAAGATCTTCGGACCTGGCAACCAATATGTAACAAGAGCAAAAGAAATGGTCCAGTCTGCAGGCGTGGCTATTGATCTTCCTGCAGGCCCCAGCGAAATACTTGTCATAGCTGATTCTTCAGCATATCCTGCATTCGTGGCAGCCGATCTGCTTTCTCAGGCGGAGCACGGTCCTGACAGCCAGGTTGTGCTTGTTACGGATAACGAAAAAACACTAAAAAATGTAAAAAATGAAATAAAAAAACAACTTGATAAACTCCTTCGTAAGGATCTGGCGACTAAATCAATGAATAACAGTCTCTTCATTTTATTCAATAACCGTGAGGATTGTATAGATTTCAGTAATGAGTATGCTCCCGAACATCTGTTAATAAATACTATCATGCCATGGGAACTTGCCGAAAAGGTGAAAAATGCCGGATCAGTGTTTGTCGGAAAATTTAGCTGTGAAAGCGCCGGCGATTACGCTTCGGGCACTAATCACACACTACCGACCAACAGCTATGCAAGAAGTTACAGCGGAGTGTCTGTTGACAGCTTCATAAAAAAGATAACCTTTCAGGAGATTACAGCTGAAGGGCTCAGGAACATAGGCCCGGCAATACAGATAATGGCTGAAGCCGAAGGACTTACAGGCCATAAAAATGCTGTTAGTCTAAGATTAAAAAGTGTCGGACATGTTAGATCTAGATAGTCTTGTTCGCCCAAATGTAAAATCCCTTGTCCCCTATTCCTGCGCAAGAGATGAATTTAAAGGCAAGGAAGGTGTGTTCCTTGATGCTAATGAGAACCCATACGGCTACCTTAACAGGTATCCCGATCCTTACCAGAAAGATCTGAAGATTGCCATAAGCAAGCTCAAAGCTATCCCTACGGAAAAGATCTTCCTGGGAAATGGCAGTGACGAGATCATTGACCTTACTTTCAGGATATTCTGCAATCCAGGAGCAGATAAGGTACTGACCTTCTCACCAAGCTATGGTATGTACCAGGTATCAGCTTCAGTGAATGATGTTAGTATTATAAAGATCCCTCTTGATAAGGATTTTCAGATTGATTTTGAAAACGTAAAAAAGCACTTTTCTGATAAAAACCTGAAAATCATCATTATCTGTTCGCCCAATAATCCCACAGGAAATTTAATGAACAGTGAAACAGTAGAAAGAATTATTTCTCAGTTCCATGGTATAGTTCTTGTCGATGAAGCCTATATGGATTTCGCGGATAAGCCATCACTTCTCGGAAAACTCAGTGCTTATCCAAACCTGATTGTCATGCAGACATTCAGCAAGGCATTCGGTCTTGCTTCCGCCAGAGTTGGCGTAGCATACACAAATCCTGAAATAATTGCATATTACAACAAGCTGAAACCACCATATAATATAAGCTCCCTGAATCAGAAAGCTGTCCTTCAGAAACTGACAAAATTCTCAACTTACACAGATCAGATAAGAAAAATCAGGAAGGAGAAAGAAAGACTTTCCGGTGAGCTTAAGAAAAATCCCGTAATACAAAAAGTTTACCCTTCAGATGCTAACTTTGTACTGATAAAAGTTGAGGATTCCGCTAAGCTTTATAATTATCTTGTCGATAATAGAATTGTAGTCAGGAACAGACATAGCGTAATAGCAAATTGTATTCGGATCACAGTTGGCACAAGATCAGAAAACAACAAACTATTAACAGCTTTAAATAATTTCGGTAAATGAAAAAAGTATTATTCATTGACAGGGATGGAACAATAATTACAGAACCTGAGGACGAACAGGTAGACAGCATTGAAAAATTCAGGTTTATGCCTGGTGCTATTTCCGGACTGGCGGGAATAGCAAGGGAGACAGATTACGAAATGGTTATTGTAACTAACCAGGATGGCCTTGGCACAGCAGCATTCCCTGAAGAAACATTCTGGCCTTCCCATAATAAAATGCTGCAGATACTTAAGGATGAAGGTGTTGAATTTGCTGAAATATTTATTGACAGATCCTTTCCTGAAGATAAGCTTCCAACACGTAAACCGGGAACTGCAATGCTCACACGATATCTTGCCGGAGGAATAGATCTCGATAATTCTTATGTAATAGGTGACCGGATAACAGATGTCGAACTGGGGAAAAATATTGGCTGCAAGTCTATCTTCTTCAGCAGGAAACAATCTGATGATGCAGTCTTTTCAACTACCGACTGGGACGAAATACGCCGGTATCTGCTGTCAAAACCAAGGACTTCAAAAGTTGTCAGGAAAACAAAAGAGACAGATATAACTGTCTGTCTGAATATTGACGGGACAGGCAAGAGTGATATATCGACAGGAATTGGATTTCTGGATCACATGCTCGATCAGGTCGCCCGTCATGGAAGCTTTGATCTGACTATCAAAGCCGAAGATGACAAGTCGGACGACGGCCATCACCTTATAGAAGATCTTGCAATCTGCCTTGGAGAAGCCTTTCTGAAAGCAAGCGGAAGTAAAAAAGGTATTGAGCGCTACAGTTTCGTCCTTCCGATGGATGATTCACTTGCACAAGTAGCCCTGGATCTTGGAGGAAGACCCTGGTTAGTATGGGATGCAACTTTCACAAATGCAAGGATAGGAGAAATGCCTGCCGAAATGTTCTCCCATTTCTTCAAATCCTTCAGTGACAACGCAAAATGTAATCTTAATATCAAGGCCAGCGGAGATAATGATCATCATAAAATAGAGGCTGTTTTTAAAGCTTTTGCCCGTGCCCTTAAAGCAGCAGTGAGCAAAACAGGCAACTATGATCTCCCATCGACAAAGGGCAAATTATGATAGCTATAATAAAATATAAGGCCGGCAATATTAAGTCGGTTAAGAATACCCTGCAGATGAAATGTTAATCTGTAATAACTGCTGAAAAAGAAATCATACTTCATAATTTTTTAGACCTATGAGAATCATAATGGCAATAGATATCCTTGGAGGTAAGTGTGTCAGACTTACAAAAGGTGACTACTCAACAGGCAAGATATACAACAATGATCCTGTTGATGTGGCACTTGAGATTGAGGATAATGGGCTTAAATTTGTTCATGTTGTCGATCTGGATGGCGCAAGGGAAAAACGTGTTATTAATTACAAAATACTTGAAAAAATCGCTTCGAAAACAAACTTATCAATAGATTTCGGTGGCGGGATAAGATCAGACGATGATCTTAAAATAGCTTTCAACTCTGGGGCAAAACAGGTTACGGCAGGAAGCATTGCAGTCACGGATCCATCTTTAATGCTTAAATGGCTTGAAACTTACGGGGCTGATAAAATAATACTCGGAGCTGATTTTATTGGTGATGAGATTGCAACACATGGATGGACAGAAAGGTCTGACAGGAAGCTTATCAGCTTTATTTCGGAATACGTTTCAAAAGGTGTGCAATATGTGATCTGCACAGATGTTGATAAAGACGGAATGATGAAAGGGCCTTCGACTGATATTTACAGAAAGATACTTGAAAATACTAATATAAACCTTATTGCAAGCGGCGGCATAACTTCACTCAGAGATATTGAAGATATCAGGGAAACAGGCTGCGAGGGAGCTATTATCGGCAAGGCTGTTTACGAGGGAAAACTAAAATTAAAGGAGCTTGGAAAATTATGCTAAAAAAAAGAATAATACCGTGTCTCGACATCAGGGACGGAAGGACTGTAAAGGGAATTAATTTTATTGATATAAGAGATGCAGGAGACCCTGTGGAACTTGCAAAAATTTATTCATCAAAAGGAGCCGATGAGCTTGTTTTTCTTGATATCACTGCTACACTGGAAAACCGGAAAACGCTGTCTGCCCTTGTGGAAAGAATAGCTGCAGAGATAAACATCCCCTTTACTGTAGGAGGCGGAATAAACAGCATTGATGATGTGGCTCTTTTGCTAAAAGCCGGTGCTGATAAAATATCTATAAACAGTGCTGCTGTAAGAAGACCGGCACTAATAACCGAAATATCAAAGGAATTCGGGAGCCAGTGTGTTGTGGTGGCTATTGATACTGATCTTGTAAACGGCAAATGGAAGGTCTTTGTCGATGGCGGAAAGACCCCTGTTGATCTGTTGACAAATAAATGGGCATCCATGGCTGCCGATCTGGGCGCAGGAGAGATACTGCTCACCTCAATGCAGAGAGATGGGACAAAAGACGGCTTTTCAATAGATATCACAACAGAAATAACCAGACTTCTGAGTATCCCGGTAATTGCATCGGGAGGGGCTGGTACTATGGAACATTTCAGGGATGTATTCAAAAATACCGGCTGCAGCGCTGCTCTTGCAGCAAGTATCTTCCATTACGGAGAAATAGAAATATCTGAACTGAAAAAATACCTGCTCAAAGAAGGCATTGCAGTAAAAATATGATAGCTTGACACAGGAAAAAATATTATAAAACAGGAATTTTTATGAATCAGATAGATTTTACAAAATACAAGGGCCTTGTTCCTGCAGTGATACAGGACAATACAACTCTGGAGGTCCTTATGGTGGGATTCATGAACGAAGAATCCTTGCAGAAAACACTGTCGGAAGGAAAAGTAACCTTTTTCAGCAGATCAAAGAACAGACTCTGGACAAAAGGCGAAACATCAAATAATTACTTATTTGTTAAAGAAATAACAACTGATTGTGATAAAGACACCTTGCTGATCAGAGTCGATCCTGCCGGTCCTGTATGTCATACAGGGAACACATCCTGTTTTGAGGAGAATGTTTCGCCACGGGGTTTCCTCTATAAACTTGAAAAGATCATTAATGAACGTATTGATAATGATGTAAAGGATTCATATACAAACAAGATCTTCCGTAAGGGTATTAACAAAGTTGCCCAGAAAGTCGGAGAAGAAGCTGTCGAACTTATTATCGAGGCAAAGGATGATAACCCTGATCTCTTCAAGAATGAAGCTGCTGACCTGCTCTATCATTTGCTAATACTATTAAAGACAAAAGGTCATTCTCTTGCCGATATTGAGGAAGTGCTTAAATCAAGACATAAATAAAATCTTAACGGTTTAAGATATTTCTTTGTATTTTTGTGTTTTAATAAATATTAAATTATTACTTTTACACGCTAATAAAGACCAGAAATGGATATCATACACAATATAAACGCCTTTTATTTTTATTTCTACTTTTTTTTCAGAAGAGAATAAGGGGATTATTGTGTAGATATATAATAACTTATAAAAATGCAGGTCCCCGGAAACGGGGACTTTTTTTTTTAATAATATTTAAATGAAAATATCGATACAGGGAGAACAGGGATCTTTTCACGAAGTTGCAGCAAGACAATACTTCAGCGCTGAAAAAATAGAAATTGTGCCATGCACCTCTTTCAATCGCACACTGATGACAGTAATTGAAGGCAAAGCCGACTTTGCCGTGATGGCAATAGAAAATGCCAGATCTGGAAGCATTCTTCACAATTACACTCTGATAAGGGAATCAGGGATGAAGATACTCGGTGAGCATAACCTTAGGGTAGTACAAAACCTTATGGCTCTTCCTGCCCAGTCATTGAGTGACATCCGTGAAATAAGATCTCATCCTATTGCTCTTGCACAATGCATGACATATCTCAACAGGCTTCAAGGACTTACTCTTATAGAGAGCGAAGATACTGCTGCCAGTGCCAGGCAGATAAGCGAGAACAAGCTTGAAGGGGTGGCAGCTATAGGCTCTTCAATAGCTGCTGATATTTATGGCCTTTCAATTCTTGCAAAAGGCATTGAAACTTATAAAAAGAACTATACCCGTTTCCTTGTCATCGGGAATGGTAAAGACTGCAACCTGAGCGGAAATAAAGTATCGATATGCTTCTCTACCGGACATCAGCCCGGTGCCCTGGCTGCCGTACTCGTAAGACTGGCAGAACTTGATGTAAATCTTTCAAAAATACAATCTGTGCCAAAACTGAACAAAGACTGGGAATACATGTTCTACGCCGACCTTGAACTTAACCCTGACCATGATATGGATCTGATAAAAAACATACTCGATAATTACACCATAAACCTTGAAGTACTAGGGGTATATAACAAAGGAGATAAGCTATATGAAAGTTAAACCTGCCAAACGGACAAATAGCGTAAAAGAGTATTATTTCTCTCAGAAGCTAAGACAGATAGACCAGATGCGAAAGATGGGAGCAGATATAATAAATCTCGGCATCGGAAGTCCCGATCAGCCACCATCCAATAATACGATACGGAGGCTCGCTGAGGAAGCCTCCAAAGCTGACGCTCACGGGTATCAGAGTTATATTGGCATTCCTGACCTGAGAAAAGCATTTGCCGCATGGTATAAAAAATATTTCCGCGTGGAGCTGGATCCTGACAGTGAAATTCTTCCGCTTATGGGCAGTAAGGAAGGAATAATGCACATAAGTATGGCATTTGTAGATCAATGTGATGATGTGCTGATTCCGGATCCGGGCTATCCAACTTATTCTTCAGTAACAAACCTCATAGGCGGCAATATCAAGTATTATGATCTTGATGAGAAACAAGGATGGATGCCGGATCTTGACAAACTGGAAGCAACTGACCTGAGCAGGACTAAACTGATGTGGATCAATTACCCTCACATGCCTACCGGCGCCTTAGGTTCATTAAAGCTTTTTGAGAAACTTGTCGGATTTGCACTCAGACATAATATCCTTCTTTGCAACGATAACCCGTATAGCTTCATACTCAATAATGATTATATCAGTATCCTGTCTGTTGATGGTGCCAGAGAAACAGCACTTGAACTCAATTCTCTCAGTAAATCACATAATATGGCAGGCTGGAGAATAGGAATGCTTGCCGGACACAAGGACTATATAAGCAGTATTCTGAAAGTAAAGAGCAATATGGACTCCGGGATATTTCGCGCTATGCAATTAGCAGCTGTCGAGGCTCTTGACAATCCCGACAGCTGGTATGATTCAGTAAATTCATATTATCGCCGACGGAGAACAATTGTTGAATCAATAATGGATCTTTTAAATTGTAAGTATGATAAAAATCAGGCCGGATTATTTGTCTGGGGAAGGATCCCTGAAGAAATAAAGAGCTGCGAACAATATGTTGAGGATATTCTTGACAAAGCTCATGTGTTCATAACCCCGGGCTTTATATTCGGGAAAAACGGAAACAGGTATATCCGCATATCACTCTGCGCCAATGAAAAGACTCTTACTGAATCACTTAAAAGAATTGAGCTTTACATAAAAAAACAAAAATAATAATTATAACAATCGTCCTGAATATGAAAGTGGCAGTAGTAGGTATAGGTTTGATAGGCGGATCACTTATGATCGATCTGCGAAAAAGAAAATTTGCCAGCCGGATAACAGGTGTTGATACGAATGTGCAGCACCGGAATATTGCATTACACTGCGGATTTGCTGATGAAATTGACAGTCTTGAAAATGCAATTGACAAGAGTGATCTTATAATTCTTGCAACCCCTGTCAACACAAACTGTTCAATGTTACCTGGCATTCTCGACAGGATAGCCGGAACATCAAAAGTGGTTACTGATATGGGGTCAACAAAAGGAAGCATCTCCGAGATATCGAAGGATCATCCTGCCCGGGGAAGGTTTGTAGCTGCCCATCCCATGGCAGGCACCGAATTTTCCGGTCCCCTAGCCTCTATCGGCAAGCTCTTCGATTACAAAACTGCAATAATATGCGATCCCGAGATGAGCGACCCGGATGCTCTTGAAACAGTAAAAAGCATGCTGCTGACCCTGAATATGAAAATAGTTTACATGGGCTCTGCTGCACATGATGTTCATGTTGCCTATGTATCACATATCTCCCATATTACTTCTTTCTCCCTGGCCCTGAGTGTTCTGGACAAGGAACAGGAAGAAGAGAATATTCTTACTCTGGCTGGCGGAGGTTTCGAGAGTACTGTAAGGCTTGCCAAAAGTAACGGTGACACCTGGGCTCCTATCTTTATCGAGAATTCGGAATATATAATCAAAGCAATTGATACTTATATTGAAAAAATGAAGGATTTCAGGAATAAGATAGCGTTGAAAGATGAAGCTGGCCTAAAGGCCATTATGGACGAAGCAAATAAAATAAGAAAAATATTGAATTAACTCATACTGAAATGACACTAAAACTGGATACTTCAGGCATTAAAGACTGGGATGGCTATAAAGGAAGACCATTCCTTATATCAGGCCCCTGCAGTGCTGAGACTGAGGAACAAGTGATGGATACAGCAAAATCGCTTGCGGCTCTCGGTAAGGTTAACATTTTCAGGGCCGGCATCTGGAAACCCCGTACCAGACCCAACTGTTTTGAAGGAGTAGGTAATCCCGGACTGAAATGGCTCCGAAGGGTAAAACAGGAGACCGGTCTTCCCGTCGGTACGGAAGTAGCTAATGAAAAGCATGTTTACGAAGCACTTAAATATGGAATAGATATGCTTTGGATCGGCGCAAGAACATCTGTTAATCCGATAACAGTTCAGGAAATAGCAAATGCCCTTAGGGGAGTGGATGTAATGGTCTTTGTCAAAAACCCTGTCAATCCTGATATAGAATTATGGATTGGAGCACTGGAAAGAATAGCCAGTGCAGGAATAAAAAGACTCGGGGCAATTCATCGCGGATTCTCAACCTATGAAAAAACCATTTACCGTAACCAGCCAAACTGGCAGTTGCCTATAGAGTTAAGAAGAAAAATACCTGAAATGCCCATTCTGTGCGACCCCAGTCATATAGCCGGAGCACGGGAATACCTGCGCGAGATCTCCCAGAAAGCCATGGACCTTAATTTCGATGGCCTTATGATAGAATCTCACATCAATCCTGACAAAGCCCTCAGCGATTCATCCCAGCAGATCAATGCCGAAGAACTAAAGGAACTTCTCAGCAGACTTATCCTCAGAAGCCCGTCAACAGATGACCCCAGACTTCTGGATGCTCTTGGCGAACTCCGCCAGCAAATAGATGTTTTCGATAATCACCTTCTCAACATTCTTGAGAAAAGAATGAGAGTGGCAGAAACTATCGGACGCTATAAAAAAGAAAATAATATCACTATCTTGCAAAGTGCACGGTGGGATGAAATCGTTAAAAGGGTGATGATAAAAGGCCAGACAAAAGGGCTTAGTAAAGAACTTATTGATGCAATGTTCAAGGCCATTCATCAGGAATCAATAAACAGGCAGATGAAAATCATGAATAACGGTTTAAACAGTAACTCCAAAACTTAAAATAAATTTGTATTATGGAAATTACTTTAGTGCCATCAGAGGTCAATGGAAGCGTCAAAGCCCCATCATCTAAAAGCATGATGCAGAGAGCTATCGCTGCCGCATTACTTTCTGATTCTGAATGCACTATTTTAAATCCATCTTATTGCAATGATTCCCTGGCTGCAATCGGGATCGCTGAAAATCTTGGCGCAGAAGTAGAAAAAAAAATCACTGAACTTAAGATCAGTAGTTCACACAAAATTAAAAACAGAACTCTTGATTGCAAGGAATCAGGACTTGCTATCCGGATGTTCTCACCGATTGCAGCACTTAATGCCGGAGAGATAATAATGACAGGATCGGGATCCCTGAAAAACCGGCCTATGAAAATGATTGAAGACACTCTCAACCAGCTTGGTGCAGTATGTAAGAGCAATGGAGGCTTATTGCCTTTGACAATAAGAGGGCCCATCAGGGGAGGTATATGTGAAACCGACGGATCCATAAGCTCACAGTTGCTGACCGGACTACTTATGGCCCTGCCGCTTGCTGAAGCCAGTTCTGTCGTTTCAGCTCTCAATCTTAAAAGCAAACCATATATCGATATGACTCTTCAGGTCCTTGAGAAATTTGGTATAAATGTCGTAAACGACAACTACAGGGTTTTTAAGATTGAAGGTAATCAGAAATATAATTCCGCTGTTTTTGAGGTTGAGAGTGACTGGAGCGGAGGATCATTCCTTCTTGTTGCCGGAGCTGTTAACGGTGATGTTACTGTTGAAGGACTCCGTACCGACAGCCGGCAAAGCGACAAAACAATTCTCACAGCTCTCGACAGGGCCGGAGCTGATATAAGCATCAGTGAGAACTCTGTAAAGATAAAAAGATCCGTGCTACGGTCATTTGAATTCGATGCTAGCGAATCACCTGACCTCTTCCCTCCTCTTGTATCCCTTGCAGCATACTGTAAAGGAGTGACAGGTATCAAAGGTGTGAGCCGCCTTATCCATAAGGAAAGCAACCGTGCCTTAGCACTTCTCGAAGAGTTCGGGAAAATGAACGTAAAAGTAGAGATCAAAGGTGATTATATGCTTATTACCGGCGGAAAGGTAAAAGGAACAAGGGTCTCTTCCCATAATGATCACAGAATAGCAATGGCTGTTGCTGTAGCAGGTCTGAGAGCTGATGGAAATATCATAATTGAAGATCCGCAGTGTGTAGCCAAATCATACCCGGATTTTTTTGATGACTTAAAGGCTTTGGGGGCTATCCTTATGTTTTCTTGAAAAAACATTTAAAAATTAAAAAATCATGATTTTTGTTTTGATTTGAAAAATTTTATAGTTTTGCAAAGATGAAAACAATGAGGATATACAATTGGTGCTGGTGCAGTTTATTGATTGAAACTGTGAAACAGGCCATTCTATAACCTTTTAAGATATTTATTTTCAGGCACGCCTTTCACAGCGTGCCTTTTTTTTGGAAAAGTTAATTAACACTTAATAATTAAAACCATGAAAAAGACAACAAAAATTTTATTGAGCGAAAATGAAATGCCGCGTCAATGGTATAATATTCAAGCAGATATGCCAAATAAACCACTTCCTCCGCTCCACCCGGTAACACGTGAACCAATTGGCCCGGAAGCCCTTGCATCTGTATTCACTATGGAACTTATCAAGCAGGAAATGTCAACTGAAAGATATATCGACATCCCTGATGAAGTGCTTGATCTTTACAAAATGTACCGTCCCTCCCCTATTTATCGTGCCTATAATCTTGAAAAGGCTCTGGGTACAAAAAGTAAGATTTACTATAAATATGAGGGAGGCAACTATTCCGGATCCCATAAGGCAAATACTGCTATTGCCCAGGCATATTATAACAAGAAAGAAGGTATCAAAAGGATCACTACAGAGACCGGTGCAGGACAATGGGGTAGTGCAATGAGTTTCGCCTGTCAGCATTTCGGACTCGAGCTACTTGTGTTCATGGTAAAGGTGAGCTATGACCAGAAGCCAGGCAGAAAGCTCTTAATGAACTCCTATGGCGCCAGGGTGATTCCATCACCAAGCACAATGACTGATGCAGGAAGAAAGATACTGAAACAATATCCTGATTCACCTGGCAGTCTTGGAATTGCCATTTCTGAAGCAATGGAAATAGCTGTTCAGGATCCTTATACTAAATATTCCCTGGGCAGTGTACTTAACCATGTAAACCTGCATCAAACCATAATTGGTGAAGAAGCTCTTCTGCAAATGGAAAAGACGGGCGATTATCCTGACGTGGTGATTGGCTGCTTTGGTGGCGGATCAAATTTCTCAGGAATTGCTTTCCCCTTCCTTCGCGAAAAACTTGTTAACGGGAAAAATATAAGACTTTTAACAGTCGAACCGTCTTCCTGTCCGAAACTGACAAAAGGAAAATTCATGTATGATTTTGGAGATTCAACCGGTATGACCCCTCTACTCCCGATGTTCACACTTGGACATAATTTCATCCCTGAAAAGATCCACGCGGGCGGTCTCAGATATCACGGTGCCGGTGTTCTTGGCAGCCAGCTCCTGAAAGATGGATTCATCGAAGCAAAAGCAAAGATGCAGAGAGAATGCTTTGAAGCCGGAGTGCTGTTCGCTAAAAATGAAGGCATTCTGCCTGCTCCGGAATCTAATTATGCTATTGCTGCAACACTTGACGAAACAAGAAGAGCTGATCTGGAGGGTGTATCAAGAACAATTCTCTTTAACCTGAGCGGTCACGGACATATGGATATATCTTCTTATGAAAAATATTTCGAAGGAAATCTGCCCGACCATGAACTTACTTCAGAAGAGGTGGAAAAAACACTATCGAATATCAATTTCCCTGATTAACCAATAAGCAAAGAAAAGAGGGTGTCTTTGAAAGGCACCCTCTTTCTTTGCGCCTAATATATTCTATATCCTGTCAGCTATCAGAAATCAGAGTAATCTGTCGGGTAAAGCAGGTAGGGATTAGCTTTTGTAACAGTATTCTTGTATTCATCTTTTGCCGATAATACCTTCCAGTCGGGATGTGCCCTGAAAGCAGCCCAGTGTTCATCATGTGACTTCATATTGGCATAGGTTGTCATGTACATCAGCCTGGGCTTAAGACTCCCGAACAATACCTGACCGTAAAATACCGCATTGGATCCGATCTTTTCAAATATTGCCATCTCCCCTCCTTCATTGAACATATGTATTTTTTTACGGGCTTTTTCAATTGTAGCACTCTCATAGCTTCGCAGCTCATAAATCCTTTCATTGCGCGGAGTAGTATAAACCGGCGCTTTCATTTCCGGCATAAATGAAAAAGCTTTCATAAAAATACTCTCATATCTTGTAAATGGCGAATCATCGTAGGGAGCATCAAGAAACTCCTTACCGGCTTCTGCGTAAACTTTATCCTTTTCAAGTGCTGTGATCACATTAAAATATTGTTCTGATGTCTTATAAGGAATAAAAACATAAACAAGTTTACCGGATGCCGTGTCTGTCTGGACAGGCTTAAAAACGCCAATATTATTTATACCGGCTCTGTGCATTGCAGGTATAAAAGCATCACGCAGGTATTTATCAATAACCGCATTCTTCGCAGGATCCTTTAACCTGTATATCTTAAGCTCATAGTACATCTGCTTTACATCCGCAGGACCTTTTCCGTAAAGGAATGAGGTTAGTGACAGCAGGAAGCAGATAAGTACTGAAATAAGTGATTTTTTCATTTGCGCTTATTATAATATAAATTACTATAAAGTTTTATATCCCGGGCTGGTATTATTATTTGTCTTTTCAATACTGAAATACTTTTCCGCCTGCAAGAACTTCCTGCCTTGCTTCATCGAATGTTACCTTTTCTCCAGTCCTGATAGCTGCGGTGCACATTATGCAGGCTATTGAATGGTTATACCCGGCAACAATATCGGCATTTGGTTTCTTCCTTTCCCTTACACATTCCATCCAGTTTCTCATATGAGCTGTTGTCATGGGATCTCCCCCCGTATTTGCAGCAGTTTCAACTCTTAGTGTGGGGAGATCGAAGGGTTCCAGAAGGTTAGCCTTCATGTTCATGGCTCTTGCCTCTCTTTCAACAAGGCCTCCTTCAGCTGTAATCTTATTTGTATCAAGATTAAGCATTCCGCCATTGGAATAGTAAAGTTCCTTGGTTCCTCCTGCTGAATTCGTGAATCTTGATGAATATACTACCTGGAAACCCATATCGGGATTATCCGGATCTCCGTAATCCATCACTGCCGTCATAGTGTCGAAATTTGTGCGGCCGTCTTTCCAGAGATAAATACCGCCATTTGCCACAACAGTTCTAGGATGAGCAAGGTCAGTAAACCAGTGTACGGTATCGATCTGGTGAGCCATCCACTGTCCGGGTATCCCGGAGGAGTATGGCCAGAAAAGCCTGAATTCAAGATATTTCCTTGCATCAAAAGCTGTGGGAGGACGATTCATCTGAAATCTATTCCAGTCAGTATCTGCCTCACGCAACCGGGGAACAACATTAGGCCTGCGCCATCTGCCCGGCTGATTTACGTTCCATGTCATCTCAACCATTACGATCTTCCCGAATTTACCGGATTTGATGTACTGATCAGCTGCAATATAATTTGCTGCACTCCTTCTCTGTGATCCTATCTGTACTATTTTTCCCGTCTGCTGTACCGCCTCCAGTGCAATACGTGCATCTGCCATTGTTTCAGCAAAAGGTTTCTCACAATATACATCGCATCCGGCATTCACAGCTTCAGCACAATGCAGTGCATGCTGGAAATCAGCAGTGCTGACAATGACTGCATCAGTATCTTTACCGTTATACAACTCTTCATTGTTACGGGCAAGACGTAGGGTGATACCTCTTGATTTATAAAATTTATCTGCCTCTTCCCTGCGGATGCTCCACAGATCGGATAGTGCCGTAAATTCAAAATTCAACTCATCTGCCAGTGAGAGGAAAGCCGGTGACAGAGAACTTCTGAACCGGTCTGAAAAGCCTACAATGCCTACACGAATCCTGTCATTGGCACCAAGGATACGTGCATAGCTATTTGCACTGAAAGTTACAGCTGCAGTTCCTAATGCAGCGTTACGGATGAATTCTCGTCGGGTAGTCATAGCTGGATTAATTTAATATTTT
>DAONXX010000004.1:25598-43862 GCA_035414025.1 Bacteroidales bacterium
AGTAAAAATATATTAAATCCTTTTAACATCCACTTTTAATTGCCTGATTTTTATTAAAATTCTCTTCATTCTGCAGGATAAAGGATATTCCTTAAATTGTGTTTTTGATCTTCTGATCAGAAAGATACTTTACTCAGGTATATCATACTGGTATTTCGCCGGGATGAAGATCCCTTACAAATCAATCCCTTGTAAACTCAGGCATATATTAATATATGCAAGCAAACTAAAATTCTGCTTTCTTAAGCAATTTAATTAATTTGATCTGAGAAAATCTAACATCATTTTTTTATATTGTACCCTGTATTTTATTCTTGAAACATATATCATGAGAAAAATTTCTTTCCTTTTCAATCTGTTCCTGATTACGCTTCTTTCATTACAATCAGCTGATGGTAAATGGAAAAAACTGGCAAACAAGGATCTTAAAGACTGGATCCAGATCAATGGAACTGCATCTTTTATACTTGAAAAAGGAATTGTTACAGGCACTACAGTCCTGAATTCACCAAATTCATTCCTATGCACAAAAGCAAACTACGGGGATTTCATTCTTGAATTCGATACATGGATCGATCCTCAGCTTAATTCCGGTGTACAGTTCAGGAGTGAAAGCCTCCCAGAATACCAGAATGGCAGAGTGCATGGTTACCAGGTTGAGATTGATCCTTCTGAGCGAGCATGGTCAGGAGGCATATATGATGAAGCAAGACGCGGATGGCTTTATACCCTTGAAAGCAACCCTGAGGGAAGAAAAGCATTCAAACCCGGCGAATGGAACCATTACAGAGTTGAAGCCATCGGCAATTCAATAAGGACATGGGTAAATGGAATACCCTGTGCAGATGTGGTTGATTATCTTACTCCTTCAGGATTCATTGCCCTTCAGGTTCATTCAATCGGAGAAGATAAAACGAAGGCCGGACTACAGGTTAAATGGAAAAACATCAAAATAATAACTGAAAATCTCCCGAAATACGTCACTCCTTATTCAGAGATCATTCCCCAGACAAGTTTTCTTGATAATACCCTTACCGAAAGAGAGAAAAAAGAAGGATGGAGACTCCTGTTTGACGGCGTAACATCAAAGGGCTGGATGAACGCAAGGACAAAGTCTTTCCCGTCATCAGGCTGGGAAATACGTGACGGCATCCTTTCAGTCAGTCCCGAAACAAAAACCAGGGGCGGTGGCGGAGATATTGTCACAATTGAAAAATTCATTGACTTTGAACTGGTTGTCGATTTCAGATATACAAGGGGAGCAAACAGCGGTATTAAATATTTTGTAGATACCGAAATCAATAACGGATCGCTGGCATCAATAGGATGTGAATACCAGATACTTGACGACCGAAATCATCCTGACGCAAAAGCCGGTGTCGGAGGTAACCGGACACTTGCCGGTCTTTATGATCTTATTGCACCACGAAATAAGAGGGATAATGGTATAGATATCTGGAACAGGGCTATTATAATAGTGAAAGGGAATAAAGTACAGCACTGGCTCAACGGTATAATGACCCTGGAATACGATAGAGGAAACGATTCATGGAAAGCACTCGTGGCAAAAAGTAAATTCTTTAACTCTCCGGGATTCGGCGAGGTGAGAGAAGGCAGGATCCTTCTTCAGGATCATGGAGACAAGGTTTCATTCAAGAACATAAAAATCAGACCTTTATAAAACATTGCATAGCTTATCTGAAAGCTTCTGAACTTTCTTTTCAGCTCAATTAACGCTGATAAAACAGCTTGCATTATTTTCGACCAAAATGTCCGGATTGCTACAAACTCCTGGATGTCAATATATTATTTTAGACCTATTGCAGAATTCAAATAAATACCTACTTTTGATCCGTTTTTACTACTTTCAAAAAAGTATGGGGCCTATGTAAACATTTTGGCACAGGTTCTTAGATTAAAAAGTTAAAACTTAAAAATTATTTTATGAGAAAACTATTCACCTTAATTATCGGGACAATAATTTCTGGCAGTCTTCTGGCAGGAGGACTGGTTACCAATACTAATCAGAGTGCTGCATGGGTACGCCTGCCCGCCAGAAACGCATCGATAGAAACCGATGCAGTGTATTATAATCCTGCCGGATTGATGAAAATGAATAACGGATTACATTTTTCACTATCGAACCAGAGCATCTGGCAGAAAAGGAAAGTAACAAGTGACTATCCTTATCTTAACAAAGGAACATATATAGGTAGTGTAAAAGCACCTTTATTCCCTTCTGTTTATGCAGCTTATAAGATGGACAAACTCGCCATCTTTGCCGGATTTAATCCTATAGGCGGCGGTGGCGGAGCTACATATGAAGATGGTCTTCCTTCATTTGAGATGTCTCAGTCCGACCTGGTCCCGATGCTGGCCGGAATTCCATACAATGCCACAGCGTACCGTATGGATGTATTCTTTAAAGGCTCTTCAACATTCCTGGGCTTCCAGGGCGGTCTGTCTTACAAGATCAATGATTTTATCTCAGTTGCAGCCGGTTTACGCTATGTAAGCGCTAATAACACCTATGAGGGTTATCTTAAAAATGTCCAGGTTAATACAGCTTCCGGTTGGACCAATGCTTCCGTGATCCTTGACGACATCTCAACAACAGCAGCTGCCACTGCAACCAACCTTCAGGCTGCAATTACCGGCGGTACGCTTAATGCCGACGATCCTGTCAGCGCTTCTGTAAGAGCCGGTCTTATGTCTCTTGGAATTGACCCGACTGGTTTTACAAATGCCATTGCTGTGGGTGCTTTCAATGCCGCTTCAGTAAAATATGCCCTGAACTCAAACCTTCTTGAAGATCAGGAAGCCGATGTGAAACAGAGCGGATGGGGTATTACTCCTTTTTTCAGTATCAATATCTCACCTCTAAAAAACCTGAACATAGCAGTCAAGTACGAAATGGTTACAAAGCTTGAGCTTCAAAATGAAACAGCTACCGACCTGTTAATTGGTTATACAATGACGGGAACCCCGATAACAATGTTCCCTGATGGTGAAAAGCTCAGGAATGATATGCCAGCACTTCTGACAGTTGGAGCTGAACTTCAGTTGGCAAAATTAAAACTTGCTCTTGGAGGCAACTATTACTTCGACAAATCAGCTGACTACGGTCATAAAATCGACCATGATATTGATGCAACAACTCCGACAATCCATATCTCCAACAGCGAAATAATAGAAAAGAACGGCATGTCCATTCAGGCTGGTTTCGAATATAAATTATCTGACCTTTTCCTTGTAAGCAGTGGCTATTCTTACGCCAATAAGGGTGTTAACAGCTTATACCAGAGCGATCTTACATATGGCCTTGCAACCCATACATTCGGTATCGGCGGTGCAATTACACTTACCGATATGATCCGCATTAACCTCGGCGGAAGCTTTACATCATATGTAAGCGATTCAAAAAGAGTTAATCATAAGTTAGGTGCTATAAATATGCTTCCTGAAGAAACTTACAAGAAAAACACAATGGTGATCGGCGTTGGTGTCGATTTCAGCTTCTAGAAAATAACGAATTTAGCATAAGGAAGGTGCCTCAAAAGGGCACCTTCTTTTTTAGGTATCTACTGATTCTTCTGCAAGCTGAATTAGTTAATTCATATCCTGGATACCGGACGATTTAGGCTTCCAGGTTATAAAAAGCTGACAAATTGCAATTCTATTCCGGAAAGTTCTAAAGAATTGTAAAGATGCTGTAATTGTTTTGTAACAAAAGCGTAATACACCCTTAATCATTTAGTAACAACGCCAAATTACTTTTGACATGTGAAAAAAATGGAAAATTTAAATAGTTAAATTATGAAGAAAATTATGATTTTTTTAGTCCTGTATGCCCTGATATGCATAACAGCTTGTAAAAAAGAATACGACATGCCTGTTATTACAGCTCCGGGAAACACTACTGTTGAAGTAAGCAAATCTGTAGATCTTTCGTTCAGTTTCGTTGCAGATGGCGGATATAAATCCTCTTCCGTTACTGCAACAGGAGGAACTGCAACTGTTAAGACAGCTCCATCAGCCAATTCCAAAAATGGTAATATTGTTGTGACCTTCACAGCTGGTTCTGTAACAGGTGCCGGATCAGTAGTCCTTACAATAGTTGATAATGAAAGTCAGTCACAGTCAGCTACAGCGGTCCTGAGTATTTTTGAAGAAGGAGCACCTGTGATAACAAACCCTGCGACAAGTGAGGTAGTGGTCATGCAATCAGTTGATATCACTTTCCCTTTTACTGCAGAGGGCGGATATAAATCATCTAACCTGACTGTTACCGGTGGAACAGCAGTTATCAAGACCGATGGCGTTGCAGGAGCCACTTCGGGGAATGTAATTGTTACTTACACTGCTGCAAGAGCATCAGGAGCAGGTTCCGTAATTATAACAATAACAGACAATAATAATAAAAGCGGACAGGGAACGGCCGTCGTTAATGTACTGGCATTTCCGACAATTTCCGTAACTGAAAACATTACTGAAAATACAACCTGGGAAACAGGTAAAGTATATATACTTGAGGGACGCATCTCTGTGCTGTCTGGAGTTACACTTACCATAGAGCCTGGTGTAGTAATAAAGGGCAGAGAAGGATCAGGAGCCAATGCTACAGCTCTGTTAATAGCCCGTGGCGGAAAACTGATGGCTGAAGGAACAGCAGAATCACCAATAATTTTCACTTCTATTGCCGACGAAATACTCCCGGGAGAAATTATTAGTCCTAATCTCGAACCTACAGTTAGCGGCCTCTGGGGAGGTCTTCTGGTCCTGGGCAAAGCTCCGATATCAGCAGCATCTGATGCTATGCAGATAGAAGGAATACCTGCTTCCGACCTTAACGGGCTTTACGGCGGTACAGAAGCAACTGACAATTCAGGTGTCCTGAAATATATCTCAATCCGTCATGGGGGAGCAAATATCGGAGAAGGTAATGAAATAAACGGGCTTACACTTGGAGGTGTAGGATCAGGTACTACTATCGAAAACATTGAGATAGTTGCGAACGATGATGATGGGATTGAATGGTTCGGAGGCACAGTAAATGTTAAGAATGTGGTTGTATGGAATGTCGGAGATGATGCAATAGATACTGACCAGTCATGGGGCGGAACACTTGATAATTTTATAGTAATAAATCCTGGTGACGAGTGTCTGGAACTTGACGGTCCGGAAGGAACAATGGTAGCTAAACACATCATTAAAAACGGGACTGTATATGCAGGTAACGCACAAGGATTAGTTGACCTTGATGATGCCAATATTCCCTCGGATTCATATGTCGATATCGATAGTGTTTATTTCTTCGGACTTAAGGTGGGTCAGGATTTTGACTCTGTTCCGACATATTACCCTTGCACATTCAGCAATTTGGAAGCAACACTACCTGCCGGAACAACACTTGAGCAATTCTTTAAAGACGGCAGCAGTGCATTTACTACAGCTGTTAACGCTGGTGAAAACACTGTGGGAGCTGATGCTTCAGTATTTGCAGGCTGGTCGTGGACTGCAGTTTCAGGTTCTCTGAATGGATTTTAAGATTTATGAAAACCAAAAAGATCCGCAGTTAATTTAACTGCGGATCTTAATATTTAATATAGTCAATTATGCGCAATTTTAAATTTTTATCATCATTACTCGTTTTTATACTAATCTCCATCAACTTAAATGCACAAAAAGGTATCATAAGAGGCGCTGTCGTCGACGAATCAACCGGTGAAGCACTTATCAGTGTGACAATCGTTGCTGAAGGTACAACAACCGGGGTCACTACAGACCTTGATGGGAAATTCAATCTCTCAATAGAGCCCGGGACATATAATCTTAAGATCTCATATGTCTCCTATGAGTCACAGACAATAAGCAATGTAAGAGTCAAGCCCGGAGGGCTTACTCTTCTCGATAATATCAGGTTAAAACAAACTGCCATAGGCTTATCGGAGGTTACAGTCACAGCAAGTGCTTCGCGCAGCACGGAAAGTGCGATCACTGCAATAAGGATGAATTCACCCAGCCTTACTGATGGTATCTCTGCAAGTACCTTTAAAAAAATTGGCGACTCCGATGCCGCATCCTCAATGAAACGCGTTACAGGTGTTTCTGTGGAAGGTGGAAAATATGTTTACGTGCGTGGGCTTGGCGACAGATATACAAAAACTATCCTTAACGGTGTTGATATTCCAGGACTGGATCCGGACAGAAATACAATGCAGATGGATATTTTCCCCACTAATCTCATTGATAATATAATCGTTCATAAATCTTTCAGCGCTGAACTGCCAGCTGATTTTACAGGAGGAGTCATTGATATAGCTATCAAGGATTTCCCTGATCAGAAGAAAGGTAATATTTCACTAAGCTCGAGTTACAATCCGGAATTTCATTTTAAAAATGATTTCCTGACGTATAAAGGAGGTAGAACTGATTTCCTGGGCTTTGATGATGGTACAAGATCAATACCAGCAACGGAAAACATTCCTTTCTTCGCATCCGTCATTGCTAATCCCTCAGGTGAACAAGGGATGAGATATAAAGAAATACTTGAGGGTTTTAATCCTACAATGGCGGCAATGCAACAGATGAGCCTGATGGATTACAGCTTTGCAGGTTCATTCGGAAATCAAATACCGGTAAGAAAAATCACAATAGGATATAATTTCGGGTTTTCATACAAAAGCAATAATGAATTCTATAAAGATGCAGAATATGGCCGCTACGGACTTTCAAGTAACCCGGACATTGCAGATCTTGAAGTCCGCGAATTCCAAAAGGGTGATTTCGGGGTTAAAAGTGTTTTATTAAGCGGTCTTGCCGGCTTTGCTATAAAAACAAAAAACTCAAAATACCGGATTAACCTCATCCATCTTCAGAATGGTGAATCCAAAGCCGGCATCTTTGATTATACAGGCTCTGACCAGGGCAGCAATTTTTCAGGCTTCCAGCATAACCTGGAATACAGCGAACGTGCATTGACAAACCTGCTTATTGACGGGAGAGCTTCATTCAATACATCAAAATGGGACATCGTATGGAAATTATCTCCCACAATCTCATCAATAAAGGACCCTGATGCCCGATTCATAAGATATGTCACAGATAATTCCGACTTCAGAGTCAATACCGAATCAGGATTACCCGAAAGAATATGGAGAAATCTTTCCGAGATAAATCTCATTGGCGTTGTTCATGTCTCAAAGGAATTCAGATTCAGAGGAGAAAAAGCCAGGTTGAATTTCGGAGGGCAATACGGTTACAAAGAACGTGATTTTATAATTAGAAAATTCATGTTTAATATCAGAAATGTTCCTCTTACAGGCGACCCCAATGAGATATTCAGAAGTGAAATCCTCTGGCCTCTCTACGGGACAGGTTATACGAGCGGGACTACTTATGAGCCTGAATTTGTGCCTTCAAATTCGAACCAATTCAACGCAAACTCTTCAAACGGTTCTGGATACGTATCCCTTGAAATGAATCTTACAAAAAGGCTACGGACAATTGCCGGACTGAGGGTTGAGAATTATCTTCAGCGCTATACCGGCCAGAACCAGCTGGGAACCATAATCCTTGACAATACTAAATTACTTGACGAAACAGGGTTTTTCCCTTCAGTGAACTTTATTTACAATTTGACTCATAACCAGAATATCCGCTTGTCCTATGCTAAAACAATTGCCCGGCCTTCATTCAAGGAACTTTCGTTTGCCGAGATCGTTGATCCGCTTAGTGGCCGTACATTTGTAGGAGGGATCTTCAGGGATGCAGATGATATAGCCGGAAGAGAATATTGGAATGGTAATCTGGTCAGTTCTCAGATACACAATGCTGATCTTCGCTGGGAAATATTCAGGAAGAATAATCAGTTGATATCAGTTAGCGGATTTTATAAATATTTCCTTAATCCAATTGAAATAGTTCAGTATGCAACACAGACCGGATGTTTCCAGCCAAGGAACGTCGGTAACGGACAGGTTCTTGGTTTAGAACTTGAACTCCGCCAGAACCTGGGTGAAATGATAGGTATTTTGAAAAATTTTGATCTGACATCCAATGTTTCGTTTACAAGATCAAGAATAGAGCTAAGTCTAACAGAGTATTTTTCCCGATTGGAAAATGCCCGCGCCGGACAGACAATTGAAAAGTACCGAGAGATGGCCGGACAGGCACCATGGATAATCAACAGCGGAATAACTTATAATGGAGGCGAAAGCAGATTCCTGAAAGATTTTGAAGCCGGATTATATTATAATGTACAAGGCA
Organism: Bacteroidales bacterium; assembly: GCA_035414025.1. GTDB lineage: Bacteria > Bacteroidota > Bacteroidia > Bacteroidales > VadinHA17 > LD21. The sequence goes on from DAONXX010000004.1 coordinate 33,867, forward strand.
CTACCCTGCAGTATGTAGGAATTGCCGACCGTCCTGACATCTATATGCTTCCCTTCCATAGTCTTAATCTGAGTGTAAGTAAAGGCTTTGGCAAAGAAAAAAGAGCCCAGATCGGATTTAAAATTGATAATCTGCTGAATGATAAAAAAGAGTCTGTTTTCAGATCATTTAATCCCACGGATCAGTTCTTTACAAAACTTGAACCGGGAATAACATACCACCTGAAATTCAGCTATGCTTTGTTTTAGGTTGGTGTTTTGTGCATAATTGACTGAAAAAAGCCCGTTAAAAAATTTCGGGCTTTTTTCTCTCAACAGTTTTTAATAAGAGGGCTTGTTGGATTAATAACAAATAACACATAGCTTTACACTTGGGCTTAAAATCAATCTGATATGAAAATAGATAACCGTACAAAAAAAATACTTATTGTAGACGATGAGGAGGACCTTTGTGAGATACTGCAATACAACCTTGGGAATGCCGGATATCAGACAGAGATCGCTCACTCAGCTGAGGAAGCCCTGAAAAGAGAAATCAGCGATTTTGATCTTATCCTGCTCGATGTAATGATGGGAGCCATGTCAGGTTTCAAAATGGCTGACAAATTGCGAAATGAAATGCAGGTCAATGTTCCGATAATTTTCCTTACTGCAAAGGATACCGAAAATGATATACTGACAGGATTTAGCCTCGGCGCTGATGATTATATAGCTAAACCTTTTTCCATTAATGAGTTAACAGCCAGGGTAAAAGCCGTCCTTAAACGTGCCCTGAATGACAAAACCAAAAACCAGGGGAAGCTCCATTTCGGAGAACTTGAAATTGATACAGTAAAAAAGAGACTTATAATTCATGATGAAAAAATTGAGTTGACAAAAAAAGAATTTGAAATACTTAAAGTCCTTATTGAGAGTCAGGGTAAAGTGTTCTCAAGGGATGATATCCTTGCTATTGTATGGGGAAAGGATGTGATAGTTACCGAAAGAACTGTGGATGTCAATATTACAAGGCTGAGGAATAAACTGGGAGCCTATGGTTCATGCCTGAAAAACAAGACAGGCTATGGTTATTACTTTGAATACTGATCGCCTGCCTGACTATGAGCCCAGCAAAGAACCAGTTCAGAAACACTCTGCTCCTATTCTATTCCGCTATTTTCTCACTTGTAATCCTGCTTATAATCATCTATCTGTTCCGGCGTGAAAAGGAATACCGGACACAGACATTAAATGATGAACTGTACAATATAACAAGGATCGTTGATAACTATATCATTATTAATTCATTTTCAATTACACACAATTACAGGCAGATAGATTCCCTTCACAAACTGCTGCCTCATTCCAATCTCAGGATCTCAGTAATAGATAACGAAGGCAAAGTGCTATACGACAGCTTTGTACACGATTATGAGAATATGGAAAATCATCTTGACAGGCCGGAAGTAATAAGATCATTGACAGAAGATTTCGGAACAGCTATAAGAAAATCTGAGACTACAAAAGAGGATTACTATTATTATTCCAGAAAATTCGACAATTACTATATAAGAGCTGCTTTGATTTATGATGTAAATGTCATTAATTTCCTGAAAGCAAATATGAGATTTCTTTTTCTTATCCTGCTGTTCTATGTGCTTATCGGAATAGTATTACTTGTCGTAACAAATCGTTTTGGAGAATCTGTCACACGTCTGAAAGACTTCGCTATAAGCCTGAGAAGTGATAAACCTTTCATCTCGGACTTCCCTAAAAATGAACTTGGAGTGATCGGATCGGAAATACTTGAAATCTATAATAATCTTCTGAAAACAAAGAACGATCTGGCTCTTGAGAAGGAAAAGCTTTTCAATCATCTGAATGCCCTTAATGAGGGTGTGGCATTCTTTTCAAAAGACAGGAAGATAGATTTCTGCAACGATCTTTTCATCAAGCTCATGAATATAATCTCTGGTGATCTGAAAATATTCTCATCAAATTTCTTTGAGATCCCCGAATTTGGAGAAGTAACCGAATTTATAGATAAGAATACAAATATTATAATTACAGGTTCAGATCTTCCTAAAATTGAATACCAGGTCAACAAGGACGGGAGGTTCTTTTCAGTTCAGTGTGTGATCTTTCACGACATGAGTTTTGAAGTTATTCTAAATGATATCACAAGAATTTCAAAAAATAAGCTTATAAAGCAACAGATGACCTCAAATATTGCCCATGAGCTCAAGACACCGGTGTCCTCTATCAAGGGCTATATTGACACAATGCTGAATAATAATGAAATAGATCCGAAAAAACAGAAATATTTCCTGTCGAGAGCTATGGCTCAAACCGACAGACTTACCGGGCTGATAAATGACATTTCAATATTGAACAGGATTGAAGAAGCCGGTTCTTCATTTCTTCCTGAAAAAGTAAAGATAAGTAAGATCATTAAGGAGGTAAGTGAAAACTTCAAATCAGCGATCACGGAAAAGATGATCAAAATTGAATCTGAAGTAAAGGATGGAGTAACTGTAAGCGGAAATAAATCACTAATCCTTTCAATATTTCAGAACCTTGTTGAAAATTCCATCAATTATGCAGGAGAGAATACGATAATAAAGATATTTGTTTATAACGAAGACAAAAAATTCTATTACTTTTCATTTTCAGATAATGGTGTCGGTATTCCTGAAGAACACATAGGAAGAATATTCGAACGTTTTTACAGAGTCGATTCCGGGCGGTCAAGGAAGAGCGGGGGAACCGGTCTTGGACTGTCAATTGTAAAAAATGCTATTGTGCTTCACAAAGGAGAAATAATTGTAAGGAATAAGGCGGGAGGAGGAAGCGAATTCCTCTTTTCATTACCAAAATACAGGAAATAATAATCTGCTTACCCGGTTATCAATTGAACAAACCAGAATATTGTACCGCCAATCAAGGCTGACACTGGAATAGTTAGTATCCAGGCCCAGAAAATCGTTTTAGTCACACCCCATTTAACTGCCGCAGCCCTCTTTGTTGCACCAACACCTATTATGCAGCCGGTTATCGTATGTGTTGTACTCACAGGGATACCAAGTGCAGTAACACCATAGAGAGTTATAGCTCCGGCGGTTTCAGCACAGAACCCTTCAAAAGGTTTGAGTTTCGTAATTTTCTGACCCATTGTCTTAACAATACGCCAACCGCCGAAAAGAGTTCCCAAAGCTATTGCAGCATGACAGGACAGAACTATCCAGATATGAATCGGGGTATCTTGTGTTGCATGTCCTGTAGCAATTAAGGCAACCCAGATAATACCCATTGATTTCTGGGCATCATTGCCACCGTGCCCAAGACTGAATGCTGCTGCAGATACTATTTGCAGTCTTCTGAAGTGCTTGTCAACACCAAAAGGGGAATGATTTTTTACAACATGAATTACAATAACAGAGGTCACATAGGCTATAAACATTCCAAGCACCGGAGCAACGACAATGAATATCGCTATCTTGATAACACCTGAATATATTACCGATCCGAATCCGCTACTTACAATTGCTGCGCCAACAAGCCCCCCTACAAGGGTATGTGATGAACTGGAGGGCAGTCCCATCCACCAGGTTATCAGATTCCATATTATAGCTGCAACTACAGCTGATACTACAAGATTCAGTGTTACAATATCAGGATCAATTACACCCTTCCCTATTGTGTGTGCTACTCTAAGAGGGAAAACAAGGAAAGCAACAAAGTTAAAAGTTGCTGCTAAACCAACAGCTGCAAAGGGTGACAGTACCCTTGTCGATACAACTGTGGCAATCGAATTAGCAGAATCATGAAACCCGTTTATAAAGTCAAAGATTAAGACCAGAGTGATAACTATAACCAGAAATGTCATTCCAAAATTGGCTTGTCTGTTATTTTCTAATTCTTACTAGTAGTATTTTACAATATGTGCGCGAAAATACACACTTATGTTTTAAAAATTATTTCTTAACCGGTTACGTTTCTGTTACAATATATTATGTAGGACACCCCTTTTGAAGCTTAAATTAAATCCTGCAAATCACTTAGCCATAGCACCTTAGTAATTTACAATACTGAACATACTCCTAGTCTGTCAGCAAGATATATTTCTCTCATTATCGTCCGGTGGAAGAAGCAGGTGGTTTATGACCTATGAATTTATTTGCCCATTCGATAAAATATTTCATATTCGGAGCATCTGTATGTCCGCCGTCATGCTGACGCCAGGCAAGATGACCATCAAGCAGACCCGTATTGACGGCAGGTTTAAGCTCTGTCATATAGTCATTTGAAACGCCAAGATCCTTTGCTCCAAGCAGTTTAAACACAACGCCGGCAGCAACTGTTGCCATATAGCTACCTTTTTGGTCAAGCCAGTTAGCATCGCCTTTTTCTGGAATCCCGTAACTGATGAAAGTAAGTCTTGGAGCGCACATTGCTATAAGACTGTGAGAATCAACGGGAAGTTGTCCGGCATTGCCTGCCCCGGTTTTTCCTTCTGAGGCACCATATTTAATATAATTCCCTGCCATCCAATGATATTCACCTGTCCCGGTAAGGTTTTCCACAGCTTCACCATAATTACGTCGGTGCAAAGTAGCGCCTCCTTTTCCTGATGATCCCACAAGAGCCATTGCAAAGCGTTCTTCAAAAGCCAGAGTAACGAGGGCTGCCTTGCCGTATCTCGACACACCTTCAATACCGACTAATTTTGCGTTGACAGCAGGATCTGTTTCAAGATAATCAAGACCTCTTGCAGCACCCCATGCCCAGGCCCTGAGTGATCCCCAGTCATCAGGTTTTCTTGGTTGCCCTTTATTGCACAGACCTATTATCCCTCTTGTAAGACCTGCGCCATTATCTGCCTGAATACTGGCAGGATTGATCATTGCATAACCCCAACCGGCATTAAGAAGTTGCTGCGTGGAGGGAGGATCGGCATTCTGATTAGCCTGAGATCCCATCATACCAAAGGGAGATGCAGAAGCAGCACGAGCAATAGGGGTATAGGCAAGATATTTGTCAAGGATTGCTTTTACTGCCGGATCACTGTCAGACAACATCTTCCTGAAAGCCTTGTTAATAACTTCAAGCTCAGCAGAATTCGGCTGTGCCGGGGCCGGAAGGTTTGCAGCACCAAACATCATCAGCACCGGAACAGGTCCCTGTGCATTTGCAGGAGTAACAAGAACCATTTCAATATTCACTTCTATTGAAGGGCATTGTGAATTATCAACATGACCTGTCAACTTTTTTGCTATTACCGGGGTAAAACCAATCATCTCTCTTTCTGAAATATCCACTGTCCATTTAACTGAAGGTATCTCCTTTGGAAGGCGTCCGTAAACCTCACGCTCCATATCTTCCTTGATTTCAGGGCGGCGCTGTTTCCACCAAATGTCAGCTGTTGTAACCTTTTTCCCATTCTTGAGGGTTAGAAGGTCAGGCAGATCAGGGTAAGGCGTTGCGACAGACTCATCATAATTCGCATGATTGGGAGCTGATTCATTACCGCTGGGCCCTGGACGAACACTTTTAATTCCAAGCTGATCCATCATATTCTGATGGTCCTGTTGTGTCGTAAAAGTGACCGGTTGCGGAGACTGTCCGGATGTGCCGGAGGGTTTCTGAGCATACAATTGTCCGCAAATCAAAACAACCAATAGCAGAAGAGTTTTTTTCATTTGTCCTGTATTTAAGTATTATTATTTATTGAAAGCATATTCAATGATGTCTGCCGGAAAACTTTTCTGGTAATAAAGATTCATACTTTAAGAATGTTCCTCCCAGGCTTATTTGTCATAAAGAAATTTACTATAAAAGTAATTTTCTTTTGTATAAAAGTGAATATTTTATATAGTTTTTGCCTATCCATTAATTAGAAGATATCTACTATCCTCCTCCAACACCCTGCCTATCATTGCAGAATCCGTCAGTCCTGAAATCTGTGTGTAAAAAGCCTTCATCTTCATATCATATATCGTAATCCAGATCATTTCCGTTCACCGCTTTCCCCCAGGGTATTCTTTCCTTCGATTATAGAAATGATGCTCTTTTCTCCCGCCGCCGGGAACTCCCAATTGCATGAATGATCGTTCTCACTTCCGAAAAATCAGGATCTCATATCACTTCAGTCAATAAGCTCATTATAAAGGGGTATGGCAAGCAAATCATTAAATCTATTTTCAGCAGAATTAAACCTGCATGCATAATGTGTCATTCCGTTTGTAACAACAAGATAAGGAACTTTAAATTGCAAATTATATGTTGCTATCTGGTCAAACACTTCATCATCAAGTCTTACATCGGGAGATTTACATTCAACTATCATAACCGGTTCACCCGATCTGTTATGAACAAGCAGATCCGCTCTTCTTTTAAGCTTGTTGAAAATAAACGGTACTTCAACCCCTATGAGACCCGGAGGATAATTGCCTTCATGAACAAGATAATTGATAAAATTCTGCCTCACCCATTCTTCAGGCGTTAGTCGAACATACTTCCTCCTTAGCGAATCAAATATCATTTGCTTACCTTTCTGAGTGGTAATCCTGAATGAATATTCAGGCAGATTTAACTCTTTCAACTTTGTTTTGTAATTTTGAGAATAAGTAAAACTAATTTAATGGTGGTGCTCCGGCTTTTATTATAATCTTCGGTTAATTAGCACCTGACTGATCACAAAGATATTGAGATAATTCATTAAGTTCAGCACATATGAAGACCAAAGAAGAAATTGTTAATAACTGGCTTCCAAGATATACGGGCAAGAGCCTTAACAGTTTTGGCAAATATTTCCTGCTGACAAACTTCCACCATTACCTCGAGTTATTTGCCGGATGGTATGATGTGCCAATTGAAGGAAGAGATAAAAACATGCCTAATGCGACCTTTGATGGAATAACAATCATTAATTTCGGGATGGGGAGTCCCAATGCCGCAACAATAATGGACCTGCTTAGTGCTGTTAATCCTAATGCAGTTCTGTTCCTTGGGAAATGTGGCGGACTCAAGAAGAAGAACAAGGTAGGGGACCTGATCCTCCCCATTGCAGCTATCAGAAGCGATGGAACTTCAAATGATTACCTCCCCGTTGAAGTGCCTGCCTTGCCGGCATTTAAACTTCAGAGTGCTATCTCGGCTTCCATCATCCGGCACAAAAAAGAGTACTGGACCGGAACAGTCTATACTACAAACAGGAGAGTATGGGAATACGATGACAGGTTCAAGAAATATCTCTTAAAAACACGTGCAATGGCAATTGATATGGAAACAGCAACAATATTTACTGTAGGATTTGCCAATGAGATTCCAACCGGTGCCCTGCTGCTTGTTTCTGATCAGCCAATGATTTCAGCCGGCATTAAAACAGCTGAAAGTGATAAAGAAGTAACAAATAAATTTGTAGAGCTCCACCTGCGTATCGGTATTGATGCTCTAAGGGAGATCAAAGACAACGGTATATCAGTTAAACACCTTAAGTTTTAAATGCCTGTAAGCTACGATGAAATAATCTCTGATCTCAAAAAACGGATCTATAAGCCGGTATATTTTCTTGCGGGGGAAGAACCGTATTATATAGATCTTATCACTGAATTCATCGAAAAAAATGTGCTCGATGAAAGTGAAAGATCATTCAACCAGCTTATCTTATACGGAGACGACACATCGGTTGCCTCAATAATTGAGATATCAAGGCGTTTTCCGATGATGTCGAGCCACCAGGTAGTTATAATCAGGGAGGCACAGACCCTGAAAAAGATCGAGGATCTTGTGGTCTATGTTGAAAAGCCTCTTCCTTCAACAATTCTGGTGATAAATTACAAGTATAAAATCCTTGACAAAAGAACCAGGCTTTACAAAGTTCTCAACTCACAGGCTGTATATTTTGAATCTTCAAGATTACGTGATTACCAGGTGCCAGCCTGGATTGACAGATATATGATGGCGAAGGGGATTAGGTCTGAACCCAGTGTCAGTGCAATGCTTACGGAGTATCTGGGAACCGATCTTCATAAAATTGCCAACGAACTTGAAAAGCTAATTATTACCCTGCCGGCAGAAAAACCTTTGATTACTACGGCTCTTATAGAAAAGAATATTGGTATTAGCAAGGATTATAACAATTTCGAACTCCAGAAAGCTGTTGGCGAAAGAAATATTCTTAAAGCAAATATGATAGTTCATCACTTCGCAAATAACCCAAAGGATAATCCAATAACTCTTACAATCGCTTCTCTATTCAGCTATTTCAGCAAACTTCTGACATATCATTACCTGAGAGACAAATCAAAAAATAATGTTGCTTCAGCCCTTAAGATAAATTCCTTTTTTGTTAAGGACTATGAGGCAGCTGCATCAGTATATAATGTGGCAAAAACTGTAAGAGTAATAAGCCTCCTGCGAAGCTATGACATGAAAAGCAAGGGATTCGGTGATTTAAGCAGTGAGCCTGGAGACCTGCTAAAAGAATTGATCTTTAAAATTTTACATATTTAGTTCATGTCCGGCGATTCCGGAAAATCAGCCCATACCCTGTATTTACTGTCAAGGCTGCGAAGAACTCTCTTCCATGTATTGTCGAAGTTATAACTATCAAGAGCAATAGTTCCCCTTGTTTTTACTATTACCCATGAATTTTCTTTCAGTTCCCGTTCAAGCTGACCTGCCGACCAACCGGAATAACCAAGGAAAAACCTGATCTGTGACCAGTGCAGCTCATTCTTATTTATCAGATCCCGAACAAATTCAATGTCTCCCCCCCAATAAATATTATCATTTACACTGACACTATTTGGAATTCTCTCACCCTGGTTATGGAGATAATGCAGCGTGTCAGGTGATACAGGGCCACCCATGGACAAATACTCTTTACACCTGTCAAATCCTGATACAGCATCGCATACCCGGATATCAAGCTTCTTGTTGAGGATAAATCCGACTGAACCTTCACTATTATGATCCGCGAGATATACAATCGTACGGTTAAAGAAAGTATCGGGAAGAAAAGGCTCCGATATCAGTATTTTTCCTTTTTCAGGTATCTTGTCTTCCGGCAGAATTGTAAATAAATCAACTTCAGGTTTCATAATTATTGTCTGAAGTACCTTTGATTACAAAGTTATAATTTTGATAAGTTGTAATATATACATAAATATAATTTATAACAATTTTAACATTATTTTAATTAATCCTTATCAATACCATACCTGTTTTTTATATTCTGTAGCATCCATTTCAGTGTGATCTCAGTCCATCCAATTCCAGAATGGACTGAGATTATTCAGGTATAATCAGATTATATTTCAGAAAATGCAGATAGTTGTTTTAAGAAACTACTCCTTTTTTGCAGTTGCTAATTCATTTAAACAAAATTCTTCAGACTATCTTTTAATAATTTTGGATCTGTTTATCAACAAACCTGTAGTCTCATCCCTTAATTCAATAATATACATGCCGGGATTCACATCACTCAAATCCAAATGTATTTCATTAATCCCCGGTCCAATATATTCTTTTTTAAAAGGAACCCCATTAAAATTATAGATAACCATTAAGATCCTGTCTTTTGAATAATTATTCCAGGAAACCGTCAGATTTCCTCTTGTAGGATTAGGATAAACCACTACTTTTTCAAAGGCTTCCTGAATAAGCTCAACAACTGGTTTATCATCATCAAAATAGTAAGATTCCTTTGTCTCTTCGCTTTCTATTGATTTTGGCCCGTTATTGATCGCACTCCAATATGTACAGTAAACGGAATAGATATAATCCGAATATGTCGCAGGACCAAAGGTGGTGGGCATACCATCCGACCAGGTCGAGGTGGACTGAGCACGGCCAGGAGTGCCTGATGTGTAACGAACCCCGGGATTAGTCTCAAAAACCCATGATAACCAAACCGTCTGACCCTCTGTAACAGTTACTCCACTACCAGGTAAAGATACTGTCTGCCAACCAGCGGTCTCATTAACAGGAGTAACAGAGGTAACTCCCAGCAAGG